>JBGPVT010000221.1:0-3260 GCA_041491825.1 Xanthobacteraceae bacterium
AAGCTTTCGCCGGGCGAGCGGGTCGAAATGCCGGTGGTTTTCTTCATCGATCCGGCCATCGACCAGGACCCAGAGTTCAAGTCGCTCCGCACGATCACGCTGTCCTACACGTTCTTCCCGTCGAAAAAGGCGCCCGATCCGCTGGCCGCGGCCGGCGGCGACACCAGGGTGAGATAGACCGATCGCAGGCTTGCGGCGCGGCTTCCGCCGTGCTGTTGAGGTGAACGGAAAACGGAATTTTACGGAGACCGGGGGCATGGCCGACGCGCACGCGAAACATCACGACTATCATCTTGTCGACCCCTCGCCGTGGCCGATCATCGGCGCCATCTCCGCGCTCGCGATCACCATGGGCGGCGTCTACTGGATGCGCGGCGGCACATCGCTGATCTCCATCGCCGGCATTCTCGGCATCATCTATGTGATGATCGCCTGGTGGCGCGACGTCATCAACGAGGCCGAATACAAGGGCGACCATACGCCGGTGGTCCAGCTTCACCTCCGCTACGGCATGATCCTCTTCATCGCCTCGGAGGTGATGTTCTTCGTCGCCTGGTTCTGGGCCTATTTCGACGCCGCGCTGTTTCCCGCCGAGCACAAGGAATTCATGCGCACGGAGTTGCTCGGCGGTCATTGGCCGCCGGTGCCGACCGCCGACGGCCGTTTCAAGAGCACGTTCGATCCCTGGCACCTGCCGCTCTTGAACACCCTGATCCTGCTCACCTCCGGCACGACGGTGACCTGGGCGCATCACGCGCTCCTTGAAAACGACCGCAAGGGTTTGATCCAGGGCCTGTGGCTGACGATCCTCTTGGGCGTCAGTTTCACTTGCGTGCAAGCCTATGAATATTCCCATGCCGCCTTCACCTATGCCGGTCACATTTACGGCTCGACCTTCTTCATGGCGACCGGCTTCCACGGCGCGCATGTGATCATCGGTACGATCTTCCTCTCCGTGTGCCTGCTCCGCGCCTATCTCGGGCATTTCAAGCCGGATCATCACTTCGGCTTCGAGGCCGCCGCCTGGTACTGGCATTTCGTCGACGTCGTATGGCTGTTCCTGTTCACCTTCATCTATGTTTGGGGCGGGGGAACGCCGATGGAGCATGGCGGCTGAGTAAGCGCCCACCTTCGCGCAAGCAGGAGATCGCCCGCAGCGATCGTCCGCTGGTGTCGCCCTATGTCGCGGGCATCGCCTGTCGCTGCCCGCGCTGCGGCCGCGGACGGCTGTTCACCGGCTTTCTCACGCTGGCGCCGGCTTGCGAAAATTGCGGCCTCGATTACGGCTTCGCCGACGCCGGCGACGGCCCGGCGGTATTCGTGATTTTGATCGCGGGATTTCTGGTCGTGGGCGCCGCCGTCATCGTCGAATTCGTCTGGCGGCCGCCCTATTGGGTCCACGCGCTTCTGTGGATCCCGATGATCCTCATCGTGACGCTCGGGCTCCTGCGGCCCTTGAAGGGTCTCTTGGTGGCGTTGCAGTTTCATCACAAGGCCGAGGAAGGCCGGCCCGACCGGGACAAGCGGTGAGGCGCGCGCGCTTTCGCGTGCTAATCGCGCCCGGCCTCTGCGCACTCGCGGGCCTCGTCGCGCTCTCTTCACTCGGCATCTGGCAATTGCAACGGCTCGCCTGGAAGGAAGAGTTGATCGCGCGCGTCGCCCTGCGGATGCAAATTTCTTTCGCTCCCCCGGCTCCGGCCGAGAGCGAATGGCCGAACGTCAACGCCGTAGATGACGAGTACCGCCGCGTGAAGGTCACCGGCACGTTCCGGCACGACCGCGAGGCGCTCGTTTACGCGCTTCTGTCGGAGCCCAAGGGAAAATTCTCCGGCCCGGGCTATTGGGTGCTGACGCCGATCGAGACCGCGGGCGGTGCGGCCTTGCTCGTCAACCGCGGCTTCGTGCCGTTCGATCGCAAGGATGCGGCGACGCGCCGCGAAGGGCAGGTGGCGGGGATCGTGACCGTCACCGGGCTTTTGCGCCTACCAGAAGGGCGTTCGTGGTTCACGCCCGCCGACGATCCTGCGCGCGGCATCTGGCAGGAGCGGGATCCCGTCGCGATCGCCAGGGCCTATGGTCTCGTGCGCGCGGCGCCGTTCTTTATCGACGCCGATGATTTCCCCAATCCGGGCGGGCTGCCGCAAGGCGGCGAAACGAAGCTCGTCTTTCCCAACCGCCATCTCGAATATGCGCTCACCTGGTTCGGACTGGCGCTGGCGTTGATCGCTGTATTCGTTGCATTCGCATGGAAGCAGCTGACTGCGCGCTAGTATCCTGATTCCGAAGTTCGTAAGCCCTCGCGGCACACTCTCATACGAACTTCGGGTTTGGGGCAGTAGTGCGCGCTTGAATTGGAGGCATGCGCCGCCTAGTTTGCGCGAAGTTAGGAAAAAGCTCTTGCGCTACATTTCGACCCGCGGCGAGGCGCCTGCCGTCTCTTTCACCGACGCGCTGCTCGCGGGTCTCGCGCGCGACGGTGGGCTCTACGTGCCGGAATCCTGGCCGCAGCTTTCCGCGCAGGCGATCGCCGGCTTCAAGGGCAAGCCTTACCAGGACGTTGCGCTCGCGGTGATCCAGCCCTTTCTGGGTGCCGAAATTGCCGGCTCCGAACTCAAGCGCATGATCGACGAAGCCTATGAAGGTTTCGGCCATCCCGAAGTCGCGCCGCTCGTCGAGCTTTCATCCGGACAATGGCTGCTCGAGCTTTTTCACGGCCCCACGCTCGCCTTCAAGGATTTCGCCATGCAGTTGGTGGCGCGGCTTATGGATTTTGCGCTGGCCGCTCGCAACGAGCGAGCGACGATCGTGGTTGCGACCTCCGGCGACACGGGAGGTGCTGCGGTCGAGGCCTTCCGCGGCCGCGAGCGCGTGGATCTTGTCGTCCTCTTTCCCAAGGGACGCGTATCCGACGTGCAGCGCCGCATGATGACCACCGCCACCGAAGAAAACGTCCATGCGCTTGCGATCGACGGCACATTTGACGATTGCCAAACGATCGTAAAATACTTGTTCAACGATCACGCCTTCCGCGATCGGTTGAAGCTTTCGGCGGTCAACTCGATTAACTTTGCCCGCATCGTCGCGCAGAGCGTTTATTATTTCACCGCCGCGGTCGCGCTCGGCGCGCCCGCGCGCGCGGCAACCTTCGTGGTGCCGACGGGAAATTTTGGCGATATTTTCGCGGGCTACACGGCCAAATGCATGGGGCTGCCGATCGAGCGGCTCGTCATCGCCACCAACGAAAACGACATTCTTGCGCG
>JBGPVT010000222.1:0-3259 GCA_041491825.1 Xanthobacteraceae bacterium
CAAGTCGGCTAAAGCCGACTGGGGTGTCTCGGGTTTACCCGAGATCGGCAGCATGAATGCCCAAGTCGGCTCGCGGTGCGGAATGGGGTCAACGGACCGCCGCCATGGCGGCCCGGGCCGCGCTAGTTTTTATTCTTCCAATTCAAAATAACTTCGTATTTGGCCTGGTCGATCCGGGTGCCGCTGTTGCGGTCGTTGGCGCCGTAGGCGTGGATGCCGTAAACGGTGCGGCTGTCCTTGCCCTTGTCGTAGACATAGATGCTCGAGCCGCTCATGCCGCCGAAGGTGTCGCAGGGATAATAGACTTTCTCCGCCCGCACTTCGTCGATTTGGCATTCCGCATGCCACATCGTGCCCTCCGGCTTGTCGCTGGGATATCCGTTGATGTTGATCAAGTAGGGCCGCATCGGTTCCTCGTAGGCAAAGCCGAACCAGCCGGTTTCGCTTCCGATGTCGCGATCGAGAATGATCAACGCGTAATCGAAACGCTCGTCGTGATGGTCGGTCCAGCCGGCGACGGTGAGCGCCTTTTTCCAGCCGACCGTTCCGAAAGGAAATTGGCTGCCGTTATGGCCCGGCGAAAAATCGATGCGCTTGTACCATTTGTCATTGTCGACGTTGTAGACGCAGTGCCCCGCCGTCAGCACGTGATGCGGCCCGATCAGTGTACCGGTGCAGCCGATGGCGATGCTCCCGATCGCGCGGTAGGGATAATTCCCGGTGGCGTTCACCTGCACGCGCTCGTCGGCGCCGATGACGTTTTTCAAATGCGGGTCCCGAAGGGAATCGCGATCCCCGCCCGCAGCCCTCGATCCTTTCTCAGCCTTGTCGCGCTCGAGGCGGCGAATGCCCTCGAGAATGCTTTTCTCAAGCTCGGGCGAGACGGTCTCGGTGTGAACGGTGCCGTCGGGCGTCACCGATTTCGTTCGCAGCGCTTCGCGAATATCGCCGCCGCCACGAAGGCTTTTGTCGGCGGATTTCCCCGCGCCCGAAAGTTTCGTCGGCGCTGCCAAACGGTCGCGGTTGTCGAATACGTCGCCGTTCGCCCGCTGCTGTTCGGCCGGCGAAAGCTCTCGGCTTTCGGATGTCCGTGCGGCCGCCTCCGGCATGCCCTTTTCCGTGCTCATGCCCTTGTTGCCGGGCTGGCTTTTCTCCATCACCGGATTGGCGTTCGCCGCGAAGGCGATCACGGCGAGGGCGGCGCTGGTAAAAAAAAGACGGCGGCCGGTCATTGCCTCGATCATGGAATATTCCTTCCGGAAATTGAAAAACCGCGCTCGCGCCTTGCTTCGATGCCTCATTGAATTCGCGCCGGCGTGACCTCGAAGCTGAACACGGCGGCGCTCGCTTCCGGCGCGTCGTCCGAATCCGTCTCGATCACGACGCCGCCGCCGCGCGTCGCCGCCGGCGCCAGCGACGCGTCCCGCAACGTCCTCAACAGCGAGCCCGCCGTCCCCCGCGTCGGCCCGCGCGGCCCCTCGCCCACGCCCCTCGCCGTCGCCTGATCGAAGCAGAGGTCCGACTGGATTCCGTCCTTCTGCTCGATCGCCGTCACCACGATATGCTCGCGGCCGACCGTGTCGGGCGAGCCGCCCTTGCCGCCCTGCCAGGCGCGGACCATGGCATAGCGAACCGCCTCGCCGGCCCCGGCCGGCAGAGTGAACGTGCAGGGATCTCCCGCCCGCTGAAACAGATATTGAATGCCGCCGCCCGCGTCGACGTAGGAAACGTTCACGTCGAGATCGCGGGGGCCGGTGTTCTTGACCGTGAGCTTGATGACATCGCAATGAAGCACCGGCGGAACGTTTCCGCTGTCATCGCGGCCGCGGCCAAGCTTGCGGTCCTGCGGCGCTCCGAAGCCGCGCGTCGCCGATTCATAGCCCTCCAGGGACAATTTCTTCGGGCACTCCCGGTAGGGATCGCTGCTGCCGCCGCGCTGCGTGAACCGCTCGGCCGCGACCTCGATGTTCTTGGCCGTACCCTGCGCTTCGAGCGCCTCGTTCCAGCTTTGCGCCACCCGCACGAGATTGTCGGCGCGCGCCCGGCGATACAGGATGCTGGTGAGATCGTTCACGCCGTTCGCGGCCGACTCCGGCCGAATCGCGACCGAGGGCGTGAGCGGATAAATCTTCAGCCTCGAATCTTTCTCTTGCAGGTCCTTGCGGATCCACTCGCCGTCGGCCGGCAGCACCCAGGCGCGGCCGTCATGCACGCGGAGACGCAGTTGTGCCGCGGACGGCGAGGAAACCCATTCGATCGCCCCTCTGTTGGCCGCGGCCTTCACGCCTTCGATGAATTTGCGCGCCGCGGGGTCGGCGAGTTCGTCGGCCGGCGGCTCCGCCACCGTCAACCGGAACGACACGCTCGGTTGCGCGACGCTCGCCCAGACGATCGCGGGCCGCGCGCCTGCGGGTTTTTCGAGGAGTGCTGTGGAGCGGATGGCTTCCGCCTTGGTAACCGTCGCCTTCGCCCATTCCGGCCCGTCCGGCGAGGACGAAAGCTTGAGCACGGTATTCGCCGCTAGCCCATGCAGCGTGCCGGCGGGAATCGCCACCTTGTCGCCGTCGATTTCCACCTGCCACACCGGATTGGGCGGTGCGGCACCTCCGGCCAGGAACGGCCGGTTGAGGTCGCCGTCGAAGCTGGGCATGGCGGAAGGCGGGTTTTCGGATTTCCGCATTTCCGCAACGACGAGGCGCGCGAGATCCTGATAGCGTGACACCTTGTGCCTGCCGTCGCTGAGCGCGCGGTAGAGGAAATAGGTGAATACGCCGGCGCGGAGATCCGCCCCCTTGCCGATCATCGGCGCGTCGAACTCCTCGTAGGCGCGCTCGATCGCCTCGCGCGAGCTGTCGACCGCGAAGAAGCCGACGAGCGATCCGCGCGCCGATTTCGACTGGAACGACCAGGACTCCGGCGCGGGCTCCTTCGCCGCCGCCGGACGCGGCGGTGCCGGCGGAATTCCAAGCCGCGCGGGCTCGACGCCGCGCACCGCCGTGCCGTCGACCACGCCCCGCGTCATCGAGCCCGCGTGGCAGGCATCGATCACGACCCAGACATCGGCGTTCTTGTCGCGAATTTTATCGAGCGCGGCGCCGATCTCGTCGTCGACGATGCCGTTTCGCACCGTCTTTGTCTTGGGGTCGTAATCCCCGGCATCGGTCGGCAGCATGACCTGATCGAGGTTGCTGCGCTCGGGGTCCTGGCTCAGATCCTTCACCGGCTGCTCGGTGCCGTGACCGGAATAAAAAATCATCAC
>JBGPVT010000223.1:0-3242 GCA_041491825.1 Xanthobacteraceae bacterium
CGTCGCCGGTAGCGAGGATCGCGACGCGCGGCCGGCGCGCGACCGCGACCCGCGCGTAATCCATCGCCGCGATCAAGCCGATGTCGCGCGCGTTCAAGCGGCGGCCGGTTTCCAACATCACTTGTCCCGCCTTGAAATCGAGCCCCTGGCGGCGGACGAATTTGCTCTTCGGCGGCGAGCCGATGGTGATTTGATCGCCGTCGCGGACGACGTTTTCCTGCGGTACGACTTGCTCGGCGCCCTGCGGCATCACGGAGCCCGTAAAGATGCGGACGGTCTCGCCGGGCTTCAAGGTGCCGTCGAACGGTCGGCCTGCAGCCGACTCGCCGATCAAGCGCAGGCTCGCGGGTAGCGTCGCGAGGTCGGCGGCCTGCACCGCGTAGCCGTCCATCGAGGAGAGATCGGCGGGCGGCTGCGTGCGGCGGGCGGCCAGCGTGCCCGCGAGCACGCGGCCATGCGCCTCGCCGAGCGGAATTTCCTCAGCCGGAAGCAATGTGACGCCGTCGAGCACGCGGGCGAGCGCTTCCTCGACGGTTATGAGGGGTTCGCGAGCCATAAGGTCGTTGTCATCCCGGATGCGATGCGCCGCTGATCCGGGATCTATGACTTTGCAAGCGCGCTCGATCCCGGGTTTGCAGCGCACCACACGCAATCAAGCTTGCGCAGATTGCGTAAAACTTATCTGCGTGTGGCGCGCTGCGCCCGGGATGACAATGATGGGTCAGAAGCATCACTTTTCCGCGCGGTACGCGCCCGACGCGCCGCCGGATTTTTCCAGGAGCCTAATGCCTTCGATCCGCATGCCGCGCTCGGCCGCCTTCACCATGTCGTAGATCGTGAGACAGGCGACCGAGACGGCGGTGAGCGCTTCCATCTCGACGCCGGTCTGGCCGGTGACTTTCACGGTCGCGCGTACGACGAGACCGGGCAGTGTCCGGTCGGGCTCGATCGCGATTTCAATCTTACTGACGGGCAGGGGATGGCAGAGCGGGATCAGTTCGTGCGTGCGCTTGGCGGCCTGAATGCCGGCGATGCGCGCGGTGCCGAGCACGTCGCCTTTCTTGGCGTCGCCCGAAAGCACGAGCGCGAGCGTCTCCGCGCGCATGACGACCTTGCCCTCGGCGGTGGCGATGCGTTCGGTCGCGGGCTTTTGCGACACGTCCACCATGCGCGCCTCGCCGCTTTGGCCGAGATGGGTGAGGGTTTTTTCAGCCATGGGCTCAGGCGGACTTCGCCTGTTTCTTGTCGCGCGCGAGCAGCGTGCGGGTCGCGAGCGTCACGTCGGGCTCGCGCATCAGGCTTTCGCCGACCAGAAACGCGCGCACGCCGGCATTGGCGAGCCGCGCGATATCGGCGGGCGTGAAGATGCCGCTCTCGCTCACCAGCAAATGGTTCTTCGAGAGCTTTGGCGCCAGCCGCTCGGTGGTGGCCAACGACGTCTCGAAGGAGCGAAGGTCGCGATTGTTGACGCCGATCAGCATCGAGCCGAGCTTCAGCGCGCGGTCCAATTCGGCCTCGTTATGCACCTCGACCAGCGTATCCATGTTCCAGTGCACGGCGGCGGAATAAAGCTCGCGCGCGGTCTTGTCGTCGACCGCGGCCATGATGATCAGGATGCAATCGGCGCCGAGCGCGCGCGTTTCCGCCACCTGATAGGGGTCGTAGAGAAAATCCTTGCGCAGTACCGGCAGCGCCGTCGCGGCGCGCGCGGCGACGAGATGCTCGGGCGAGCCCTGGAACGAGGGGGCATCGGTCAACACCGACAAGCAGGTGGCGCCGCCGGCGGCGTAGTCGCGGGCGAGCGATGCCGGATCGAACTCGGCGCGGATCAGGCCGCGCGAGGGGCTCGCCTTCTTGATCTCGGCGATCAGCGCGTAATCGCCGCGCGCGATCTTGGTGCTAAGGGCCGCGAAAAAACCGCGCACCGGGGAGGCGGCTTCGGCCGCGGCCTCGACCTTGACGCGCGGGCGCGCCTTCTTCGCGCGCGCGATTTCCTCGCGCTTATAGGCTTCGATCTTCTTCAGAATGTCGCTCATGACATCGCTCACGACTTGCCGTTCGAAATGGCGACGAGTTTATCGAGTCGCGCCTTGGCGGCACCGCTCTCGATCGATTTCGCCGCGAGCTTGGCGCCCTCGGCGATGTTCTTGGCCTTGCCGGCGACGACGAGGGCCGCGGCCGCGTTCAGAAGCGCGACGTCGCGAAAAGGGCCGGGCATGCCGTCGAGCACGGCTTTCAGCGCCATCGCGTTCAGCGCCGGTTCGCCACCCTTCAACGCCTCGGGCTTCACCCGCTTCAGCCCCGCTTCTTCGGGCGTGATCTCGAAGGTCTTCACTTTGCCCTTATCAAGCTCCGCGACGAAGGTCGCGCCCGAGGTGGTGATCTCATCGAGCCCATCGGAGCCGTGCACGACCCAGGCGCGCTCGGAGCCGAGTGCGGCGAGCACTTTCGCCAGCGGCTCGATCCAGGGCCGCGCGAACACGCCGACCAACTGCCGCTTGACGCCCGCCGGATTCGACAAGGGCCCCAATAGGTTGAAGATCGTGCGGGTGCCGAGTTCGACGCGCGTGGGGCCGACATGCTTCATCGCCGGATGATGCGAGGGCGCGAACATGAAGCCGATGCCGGCTTCCTTGATGCAGCGGGAAATCGCCGGCGGCTCGAGATCGATCTTGACGCCCAGCGCTCCGAGCACGTCGGCCGCGCCCGATTTCGAGGAAAGGGCGCGATTGCCGTGCTTCGCCACCGGCACGCCGGCGCCGGCGACGATGAAGGCGGCGCAGGTCGAGATGTTGTAGGAGCCGGCGGCGTCGCCGCCGGTGCCGACCACGTCGATCGCGCCGGCGGGCGCTTCGACCGTCAGCATCTTGCCGCGCATGGTGGCGACCGCGCCGGTGATTTCGTCGACGGTCTCGCCGCGGATGCGGAGCCCCATCAACAAGCCGCCCATCTGCGCGGGCGTCGCTTCGCCCGACATCATCTTGTCGAAGGCGTGCGCGGCTTCCTCGCGCGTGAGCTGCGCGCCGGTCGCGACCTTGCCTAGAAGCGCGCGAAAGCGTTCCATGTCAGCCGCGCTTCGCCGCGTTCCATTGGGCGGCAAGGTCGAGAAAATTCTTCAAAATAGTGCGGCCGTGCTCGGAGGCGATGCTTTCGGGATGAAACTGCACGCCGTGCACCGGATGTTTTTTGTGCGACATCGCCATCACCAGCCCATCCTCGGTCTCGGCGGTGACCGCGAGATC
>JBGPVT010000224.1:0-3239 GCA_041491825.1 Xanthobacteraceae bacterium
CAATCTGAGGCCGTTGCAGGAGGCTAGGGGGAATTTCTGTCGGAAGGTTTAATGAAAGCCTTAACCATGCGCGGGAGCCCGCGCCGCCATCGCCTCCGCGTACGCGGCAAGCACGCCGTCGGTCATGGCCGCGACGGTAAATTGGCGCGCGACGCGCTCGTGCAGCCGCCGCGTGCGCACGGCGCCATCTCCCTCCAAGGTGCGCCGGATCGCCTCGGCCAGCGCAGCGGGATCCTCCGGCGGCACGAGCGCCGTCGCGTCGGGGCCGAAAATTTCCGCTATGCCGCCGACCCGGGTCGCGACCATCGGTACGGCAGCGGCGGCGGCTTCCAGCACGATATAGGGCAGCGACTCGGCGCGGCTCGGCACCGCCAGCACGCGGCCGCGTCTAAACGCCTCGCGCGCGGGCTTCATGCCGCCGAACTGGATGTGCGGGGAAAGCCCGCGCCGTTCGATCTCGGCGCGATAAGCGCCCGCGTCCGGCCCGTTGCCGAACAGGATCGCGCTTTCGATCCGCTCTTCGGCGATGAGACGCGAGAGCGCCTCGATCAATACATCGACGCCCTTGAGGCGGCGCAGCTCGCCCACGAACACGACGTCCTCGGCGTCGCCGTCGGGCACGACCGGAACCAGCTCGTCCGGCCGCACGCCGTTGTGGACGACGCGGGCGAGCGCGCGCGGCGCGCCGATTTTCGCGCGAAACGCGCCGAGCCCGAATTCGCTTTCGAACAGAAAAAGATCGGTGCGGCGCGCAAGCCGGCGCTCGAGATTGAGATAGAGCAGACCCAGCGGGGAGGCGGCGGCGTAATGCAGGCTGCCGCCATGCGGCGTGTAGACGCGAAGGGCGCTTGTGCGCGCGAGCCGCGCATAGGCGCCGCCCTTGGCGCCGTGGCCATGCACGACATCGGCTTTGCTCTCGCGCACTTTCGCCGCGATAAAACGAACGGCACTGAAATCCGAAAGGCCGAGATGGCGGCTCATTGCCACGCGATGGATGCCGAGCCGGGCGATCCGCGCGAGGCTTTGCAGCACGCGTTCCGCCTCCGCCCCGCCGGTGGTGGAATCGAGCACGAGGCCGATGGCGTGGCCGCGCGCGGTTTGCGCCTCCGTGAGATCCGCGACGTAACGGAAAAGCCCCCCGACCGGGGCGCGCAACACATGCAGGATGCGCAAGGGGCGGCCGGTCATCGCCCGCTCAGAGCCATCGCTCCTCGACGGTGATCGTATCGCCGGGCCGGAGCGGATAGGAGAGGGGCACGAAGGCGTGGACGGTGCGGCCCTCGACGATGCGGGCGACGCTGGCGCCGGTCTTCAGCGCCCGCGGGCTGAAGCCGCCGGCGACCGCGACCGCCGACTCCACCGTCAGCCCGTTGACATAGGCGTATTGGCCGGCGGTGGTGACCTCGCCGAGGATGAAGAAGGGCCGGTAGCTTTCGACCTCGACCGCCACATGCGGCTCGCGGATATAGCCGCCTTTGAGGCGGCCGACGATTGCGCCCGACAATTCGCTGGTGGTCTTGCCGCGCGCCTCCACGCCGCCGATCAAGGGCATCGTGATCTTGCCGGCGCTGTCGACGGCGTAGGAATTGGAGAGGCCGTCCTGGCCGAACACCACGACGCGCAGCCGGTCGCCGGCGTCGAGCGTGTAGGGCGCCTCGAAGGCGGGGTCGATTTTCTCGCTCGCCATGTGG
The DNA here is from genome assembly GCA_041491825.1 of Xanthobacteraceae bacterium. Lineage (GTDB taxonomy): Bacteria > Pseudomonadota > Alphaproteobacteria > Rhizobiales > Xanthobacteraceae > Palsa-892. Next base: position 1,692 of record JBGPVT010000224.1, read on the forward strand.
CTCGCGCAGGAGGCGAGCATGAGCGCGAAGGCGGCGACGAGAACCGTTCGGACGAGCATGGGCGGCCGCTTGCAAGCGTGAATCGTTGGTTAATTCTTAGCGGCGGCATGGTTAACGAACCATTCATTGCGGCGCCCCAACGGACCGATCTCGGGTTTACCCGAGATCGGCTGATAATTGCGCCAATCGGCAACAGCCGACGGGCGCCGGTTAACCCGATGGCAACCCTAATGATTTCTTATGGCGAGCGTTTCCGTTGAGTGGGAGTTCACCGAGCATGCGTCGCGACAGGGCGCCCAAGCCAAGCGCCGCCCCGATCGAGACCGAGGGCGAACTCGATCTCGGTGCGCTCGGGCGTGCGTTGTGGCGCAAACGCCGCTGGATCGCGATCCCGACGATTCTCGCGGCGCTTCTAGCCTTCGTCGCGGTGAACATGCTGACGCCGCGCTACCTCTCGGAAACGCGGGTCCTGATCGAGAACCGCGAAACGTCCTATAGCCGCCCCGAGAACGACCGGGCGGTCGAGCGCGACCGCACGCTGCTCGACGCCGAGGCATTGCAGAGCCAGGTGCAAATTTTTCAGTCGCGCGACCTCGCGCGCAAGGTGGCGCGCGACCTCAAGCTCGCCGAATACAAGGAATTCAATTCCGAAAACCCCGCGTATCAAATCATGACCGGGCTCGTTGCGCTCGTCGGGCTTACGCGCGAGCCGTCGCGCAAGACGCTCGAGGAGCGGGTGCTCGAGCACTATTACGAACGCCTCACGGTCTATCAGGTCGAGAAATCCCGCGTGGTGGCGATCGATTTCCAGTCCGAGGATTCAGAGCTCGCGGCCAAGGTCGCGAACGCGATCGGCACCGAATACCTCGCCATGCAGCAGCAGGCGAAGCGCGAGGCGATGAAGCAGGCGGGCCTTTGGCTCGCGACCGAGATCGAGCAGCTGCGGGCGCGCGTCGCGGAAGCCGAGGCGAAGGTCGAGGACTTCCGCACCCGCTCGAACCTCTATGTCGGCAACAACAACAATCAGCTCGGCACGCAATCGCTGGGCGAGTTGAATACCCAGCTCGTCAATGCGCGCGGGCAGAAGGCCGATTTCGAGGCGCGGGCGCGCTTCATCCGCGACCTCTTGAAGAGCGGCAAACCGATCGAGGCCGCCGATATCACCAACTCCGAATTGATCCGCCGGCTCGCCGAGCAGCGCGTCGGCTTGCGGGCGCAGCTCGCCGAGCAGTCCTCGACGCTCTTGCCGCAGCACCCGCGCATCAAGGAATTGAACGCCCAGCTCGGCGATCTCGACATCCAGATCCGCCTGGAAGCCGAGAAGCTCGTGCGCTCGCTCGAAAACGACGCGCGAATTGCGGGCGCGCGGGTCGAGACCTTCATGGTGCAACTCGACCAGTTGAAGCAGCAGCAATCGGCGCTCGGGGGCCAGGACGTGCAATTGCGCGCATTCGAGCGCGAGGCGAAGTCGCAGCGCGACCTCCTCGAATCGTATCTCGCGCGCTATCGCGACGTGACCGCGCGCGAGACGCCGGACGCGGTAACCGC
>JBGPVT010000225.1:0-3229 GCA_041491825.1 Xanthobacteraceae bacterium
CATAGGCGAGGCGCCACGAAAGCGAGCGGGAGACCGGACTGCCCTTGCGGGCAATGGCGAGCGCAGGCTCCAAAAGCCGCGAGAGCGGCATTTTGCCGCCCGTGGCCTTGGCGGCCTCGCACGCGAGCATCCAACCGCCGGCAGCCCCCGGGACCGTGAGCGCCGCAAGCGGCCCGCGCGGCGGGATCGTCTTATATCCATGCTCGGCGTAGAGCGCCCGCGTCGCCTTGGCGCCGGCATAGCCGCAAGCCTCGATGTAGCGGATGCGCCCGGAAGGCTCGCGAATGATCCAGAAGCCGTCGCCGCCGATATGATTCATGTGCGGATAGGCGGGAATGATCGCCGCCGCCGCCGCGATCGCGGCCTCGATCGCGTTTCCGCCCTCCGCCCACACCTCGCGGCCGGCTTCGACCGCGAGAAAGTGTGGCGCAACGACAACACCGCGGCGGCTTTTCGCGCTCAATTCGGTCATGATTCGGACCCTCAACGCCTTCGGATCAAACGAAAAGCGCGGCCGGCGAGCTTGATCGATGTGCCGTTCCGCGCCAGATTGCCCGCCATTCTAGCGCGGCGCCGCCGAGATGCGAGTCCGGCGGCCCATTTTGGAGCAAAACGATGTCGGATGGAGCCAGCAGCGCCCGCGGCATCCGCTGGACCAACGTGATCACGGTGGTGAGCGCCGCGATTCTGATCGGAACGGAGATTATCGGCGCCGGAATGGCGACCGGCTGGGCGATCGCGGGCCTTTTCGGCCTTGGAGAGATCGGCGCTTACGTGCTCGAAGCCCTCTTCGTCGCCGCCGCCTGCGTCATCATCTTCAACTTCGTCCGCCGCGCGGCGAAGATCGAGCCGTTCGTCGATCGCTGAGCGCGCCGCGCGCGAAGCGCGTTTTAACTTTCGATTCAGATTTTCGTCACAACTTCGCCACGCGAAAATTTTTTCGTGAGTCAAGCGATTTTCTCTTGCAAGTGCGAGTATTTTCGCTTATGTGCCGGATCGCCCTAATTCGCACGTGCCTGTGGTCGCGTGCCGGTCGACAGAGACCCGGACAAGAGGCCGGAAAGCTGTCGGGGCAGACCGGTAGCCGGAGACAAAACCGGCGAACCCCGTTCTCCGCGAGGGACGCGACTTAAAGCAACGACGTAGCGGGCTTTTTTGGTCGCAGCGGACTCCGATGGAAGGAGTCGGCAGTACTGAAGAGGCACTACTCTTGCCGGCTGTGCGGTGCGGGGCTCTCCCCAATCCAAGCAGTGACATCAAGTTCCGGTTTCCGGAATCGCGATGTCACATCGGCACTTCAAAGGCCGGCCTCTAGCCGGCAGCGGGTGACGGGCCCGCCACGGGGAAGCGCAAGCGCGCGAAACCTTCGGCATCCGTCATCCCGGGCTTGGAACTGGAGTGAAGGAGACAAAGAATTGACTGAACGCATCCGCAAATTCCTCAAGCGACGACGCGAGGAAGGCCCTTGCCTGGTCGTCGATCTCGAGATCATCCGCGAAAACTATCTCGCCTTCGCCAAGACGCTGCCCGACACCAGGGTATTCTACGCGGTGAAGGCCAATCCGGCGCCGGAGATCCTGAAGCTCCTCGTTGAGCTCGGCTCCAGCTTCGACGCTGCCTCCGTCGCCGAAATCGAGATGGTGCTCGCCGCCGGAGCAACGGCGGACCGAATCTCCTTCGGCAACACGATCAAGAAGGAGCGCGATATCGCGCGCGCCTACGAGCTCGGCGTGCGCCTCTTCGCCGTCGACAGCGAGGTGGAGGTCGAGAAGATCGCGCGCGCCGCCCCCGGCTCGAAGGTATTTTGCCGCATTCTGTGCGACGGCACCGGCGCCGAATGGCCGCTTTCGCGCAAGTTCGGCTGCGCGCCCGAAATGGCATCGGGAATTCTCGAACAAGCCCATCGCCTGGGCCTGGTGACCCACGGCATCTCCTTCCACGTCGGCTCGCAACAAAACGACGTCAAGGCCTGGGACAAGGCGCTCGCCTCGGCTGCCGCCATCTTCAACGAGATGTCCGAGCGCGGCCTCTCGCTATCCATGGTCAATCTCGGCGGCGGCTTCCCGGCGCGTTACCTGAAGAACGTGCCGAAGGTGGATGCCTATGGCAAATCGATCATCCGCGCGCTTCGCAAGCACTTCGGCAACCGCATCCCGGAGACGATCATCGAGCCGGGTCGCGGCCTCGTCGGCGATGCCGGCGTGATCGAAGCCGAGGTCGTTTTGATCTCGAAGAAGTCGGCCGACGACCCGGTGCGCTGGGTCTATCTCGACATCGGCAAGTTCGGCGGCCTCGCCGAGACGATCGACGAGTCGATCCGCTATCCGATCCGCACGCCGAGGGACGGCGGCAAGCTCGCGCCCTGCGTGATCGCGGGGCCGACCTGCGACTCGGTGGACGTGCTCTACGAGAAAGAGCCGTACATGCTGCCGGTTTCCCTCGAAATTGGCGACAAGGTGCTGATCGAGGCGGCGGGCGCCTACACCACCACCTATAGCTCGGTCGCCTTCAACGGCTTCCCGCCGCTCAAGTCCTACGTCATCTGAGAGATGATTCGCATCGATCGCGAGGCGCCGGCCGAGGCCGGCGCCCGCGAGACGCTGCTCGACCTTGCCTTTGGTCGAAGGCGGCGAAAAAAGACCTCGGAACGCTTGCGCGACGGGCGGCTGCCCGCGGAAGGTCTGTCGTTTTCCGCGCGAACGAAAGCCGGCCGCCTCATCGGCACGCTGCGGCTTTGGCGCATTTTCGCCGGAGCCGACCGGCCTGCATTGTTGCTCGGGCCGCTCGCCGTCCACCCCTCTTATCGTCGCCGCGGCATCGGCGCGGCCTTGATGCGCGTTGCCCTTTCGCAGGCGGCGGAGCGCGGCCATGGCGCCGTGTTGCTCGTGGGCGACGAGCCTTATTACAAACGATTCGGCTTCACGCGCGCGCCGACCGAGCATCTTCGCCTGCCCGGCCCGTTCGAACGCGAGCGTTTTCTCGCGCTCGAACTCGTTCCCGGCGCGCTGCATGAGGCGCGCGGAATGATCGTCGCGGCCGGCGAGATGGCGCCGCCGGCGCCGGAAAAATCCACAGGAATCGCGGCGAAATCGTTGACCTCCCGCGCCCGCCGTGCCTCATAAGTTTCGGACTCTTTGTCGCAGGCCGAATCGCGCTCGTTCATGAAGCGGCATTGCCCCGCCGCGCATCCTTGGAGGTCCGAACATGAGCAAATGGCCGGTTCATGGTC
>JBGPVT010000226.1:0-3224 GCA_041491825.1 Xanthobacteraceae bacterium
GTCGCGCCTGTTCGGAAAACTCCTTCCCGAGGGCGCCGCGAATTATCACATCCGGCCGTTCGGGCGGCCGGTGATCGAGTGCTATTTCGGCGGCAAGCTCGCGCGGGAACTCGAAGACGCGGGCGAGGGCGCGCTCGGCGCCTTCGCCATCGACGAGTTGGCAAGCCTCGTCGGCAACGATCTTCGCCCGAAGCTCTCGGCGCTCGCCGCCACCGCCTGGGCGCGCGATTCCTACGCACGCGGCTCCTACTCCTATGCGCTGCCGGGTCACGAGGACGACCGCGCTAAGCTGGCCGCGCCCGTGGACGACCGGCTGTTCTTCGCGGGCGAGGCGTGCTCGCCGCAACACTTCACCACCGCGCACGGGGCCTATGAGGCGGGTGTTGTCGCGGCGGAACAAGCGATTGCAGCCTTGGCAAAACCGTGAGGCCTGCTTCCCCTCTCCCCTTGCGGGAGAGGGGAGAAGGATCAGCCCCGCGAATTGCGCAGGCCGAGAGAACCCGTAAGATCGCCGCAAGAATAGCGGGAGAACACGCCATGGTCCGGCTGAAAGCCGTTGCGATCGCACTTTGTTTCTGTCTCGGCCTTGCCGCGCTCGCGTTTCCGCGCGCGGCTGCGGCAGAAGACTGGCCCACGCGCCCGGTCACGCTGATCGTGCCGTTCGCGCCGGGCGGCACCACCGACATCGTCGCGCGCATCGTCGGGCAAGCGCTGTCGGCGCGGCTCGGCCAATCCGTCGTGATCGAAAACCTCGGCGGCGCCGGCGGCACGCTCGGCGCGAACCAAGCGGCGAAGGCCGCGCCCGACGGCTACACGATTTTCATGGCCACGGTCGCGCACACCATGGCGCCCGGCATTTACAAATCGCTGCCCTACGATTTCGTGAAGGACTTCGAGCCGATCACCGTCGTCGCCTCGGTGCCGAATATCGTGATCGTGCATCCCGCGGTGCCGGCGAAAACGGTCGGCGAGCTGCTCGCCTACATCCGCGCCAATCCCGGCAAGGTGAATTACGGCTCGGCCGGCATCGGCTCGACCGAGCACATGTCGGGCGAGCTCTTCGCCGCGATGGCCGATCTCAAGATGGTGCACGTGCCCTACAAGGGCGGTGCGCCGATGATGGCGGACATCATCGCCGGCCACATCGAGATGGCGATCGAGACGAGCGGCTCGGCGAGCCCGCACATCAAGGCAGGCAGCGTGCGTGCGCTCGCCGTCAGCACCGCCAAACGATCGCCGCTGTTTCCGGATCTCCCGACGCTCGCGGAAGCCGGGCTTTCCGGCTACGACGTGACGACCTGGTACGGCATGCTCGCGCCCTCCGGCACGCCGGCGCCCATTCGCGAGCGGCTTTACAAGGAGATGAGCGAAGTTTTGCGCTCGCCGGACATCGCCGCGCGGTTTCGCGACATCGGCGCCGATCCCGGCGGAAACACGCCGGCCGAATTCGCCGACTTCATCAAGGTTGAGACGGCGAAATGGATCAAGCTCGCGAAAGACGCCCATATCAGCATCGAGTGATGCTTTAGGAACCGGCGAGTGCTTCCCGCTTCCAGCGACGTGATCGTGGTCGGCGCCGGCAATGCAGCCCTTTGCGCGGGCCTCGCCGCCGCCGAGCATGGCGCCTCGGTGCTGGTGCTGGAGCGCGCGCCGGAGGACGAGTGCGGCGGCAACAGCCGCTTCACGGCGGGCGCCTTCCGCTGCGTCTATGACGGCGTCGAGGATCTGAAGGCGCTGATGCCGGATCTCACGGCGGAGGAAATCGCCAATACCGATTTCGGCAGCTATCCGGAAGAAAAATTCTTCGACGACATGGGCCGCGTCACCGAATACCGCACGGACCCCGATCTTTGCGAATTGTTGGTGAAGAAGAGCAAAGAGACGATGCGGTGGATGCGTTCGAAGGGAATCCGCTTCGCGCCGATTTTCGGGCGCCAGGCCTTCAAGGTCGGCGGCCAATTCAAGTTCTGGGGCGGACTGACGGTGGAGGCCTGGGGCGGCGGCCCCGGCCTGATCGCGGGATTGACCGAGGCCGCGAAGAAAAAGGGAATTACCATCGCTTACGAAGCGCGGGCGCTGTCGCTGGTGGCCGGCGACGATGGGATCACGGGCGTGCGCGTCCGCCATCGCGGCCGCAGCGCGGATGTTCACGCGAAATGCGTGGTGCTCGCGGCCGGCGGCTTTCAGGCGAACAGCGAATGGCGCACGCGCTATCTCGGGCCCGGCTGGGATCTCGCCAAGGTGCGCGGCACCCGCTTCAACACCGGCGACGGCATCAAGATGGCGCTCGATATTGGTGCCATGCCCTTCGGCAACTGGTCGGGCTGCCACGCGGTCGGCTGGGACCGGAACGCGCCAGAGTTCGGCGATCTCGCGGTCGGCGACGGTTTCCAGAAGCACTCTTATCCGTTCGGCATCATGCTGAACGCCCATGGCGAGCGCTTCGTCGACGAGGGCGCGGATTTTCGCAACTACACCTACGCCAAATACGGCCGCGTGATTCTCTCGCAGCCCGGCCAGTTCGCCTGGCAGGTGTTCGACAAGAAGGTGCTGCATCTCCTGCGCGACGAATACCGCATCAAGCGGGTGACGAAAGCGCGCGCTGAGTCGCTCGAGGAGCTGGTGCAAAAGCTCGACGACGTGAATGCGGAGCGGGCGCTGGCGACCATCAAGGCCTATAACACCGCCGTGCGGCGCGAGGTGGCGTTCGACCCGAACGTCAAGGACGGGCGGGCGACCGCGGGGCTCGCGATCCCGAAATCGAACTGGGCGAACACGATCGACGAGCCGCCGTTCGAAGCCTACGCGGTCACCTGCGGCGTCACCTTCACCTTCGGCGGGCTCAAGATCGACCGCGAAGCCCGCGTCATCGATTCCGACGGAAGGCCGATCGCCGGCCTTTACGCCGCGGGCGAACTCGTCGGCGGGCTATTCTACTTTAATTATCCCGGCGGCACCGGGCTGATGGCGGGCTCGGTGTTTGGAAAAATCGCCGGTGATTCGGCCGGCCAAAAAGCGGCATCGCGCGCCGGGGCGAAGGCAGAAGGGCGGAATTGGTGAGTTTTCATGGTTTGCAAAATGTTAATTGATCGAGGTCATCGTTCCCCTTGACGCGAGGATTGGTTTTCTCGCCTGGGGTCAAACGTGGGACGATTGGCGTGGCTCTCCGCGGGCGTTGCGGTCGCAATGCTCGCTCTTCTCTATCCGGCGGTGCTCGCGGCGCA
>JBGPVT010000227.1:0-3207 GCA_041491825.1 Xanthobacteraceae bacterium
ATGTCGAGCTGGCCGTTCACCATCGCATTCCATTGCTCGTTCGGCTTGAACAACGAGGCGCCCGGATAGACCTGGATTTCGAGGCCGTTATTCGCGGCCTTCGCCTCGCGCGCGATGATCTGAACCATCTCGTCGCGCACGTCGCCCTTGCCGCCGGGGAACTGATGCGAGGCGCGCAAGGTGACTTGCGCGGCCGCGGAACCGGAAAACCCGGCAATGAGCGCGGCGACCGCCGCGCCGTGGATAAAGAGCTTCTTCATTGATTCCTCCCTGATCTTTGCCGCCCGGTTGACCAGGCTGTCCTTTTCACAAGCCGATGTACTGCGCCGTAGCTGCTTCAATGGATCGAGACAAGGCCATTGTAGCCCGACCTAAACGGAACCGGAAAGAGGCGGGAATATTCCCCTTACGCGGCTCCACGCGCGTAGGTTCGCGCATAGGTCTCGCGCAGCACGTTCTTTTGCACCTTGCCCATGGCGTTTCTCGGCAATTCATCTACAAAAAACACGCGCTTTGGTTGCTTGAACTTGGCAAGCCGGTCGTGAAGCGCGGCGAGAACGTCGGCTTCCGCGAGATTTGCCGCTTTTTCGCACACCAGGACGGCGGTCACCCCCTCGCCGAATTCGGGATGCGGGAGGCCGATCACCGCCGATTCGATCACCCCCTGGATCGCGTCGAGCTCGGACTCGACCTCCTTCGGATAGACGTTATAGCCGCCGGTAATCACGAGATCCTTGGCGCGGCCGGCGATGTGCACGTAGCCGCGCGCGTCGATCATGCCGATGTCGCCGGTGATGAAGAAGCCGTCGCCGCGGAACTCGGCCTTGGTCTTGTCCGGCATCCGCCAATAGCCCTTGAAGACGTTCGGCCCGCGCACCTCGATGACGCCGATCTCCCCTTGCGCGAGCGCGCGTCCCGACTCGGGGTCGGCGACACGCACTTCGACCCCGGGCAGGGGAAAGCCGACGGTGCCGGGAATGCGGTCGCCGTCATAGGGGTTCGACGTGTTCATGTTGGTTTCGGTCATGCCGTAGCGTTCGAGGATGGCGTGGCCGGTGCGCTCGCGGAACGCGCGGTGCGTTTCGGACAAGAGCGGCGCCGAGCCCGAGGTGAAGAGCCGCATGTGCCGGGCGAGATCGCGCGTGAGCCCCGGCTCGTCCAGGAGGCGCACATAGAAGGTCGGTACCGCCATCATGCTGGTCGCCTTCGGCAACAGCCGCATCACCTCGCCGGCATCGAACTTCGGCAGAAAGATCATCGAGCCGCCGGAGAGCAGCGAAACGTTGCAGGCGACGAAAAGCCCGTGGGTGTGAAAGATCGGGAGCGCGTGCAGAAGCACGTCGCTCGCGGTGAAGCGCCAATAGTCGACGAGCACGCGCGCGTTCGACAGGAGATTATCGTGCGTGAGCATCGCGCCCTTCGAGCGGCCGGTGGTGCCTGAGGTGTAGAGGATCGCGGCCAGATCGTCGGGGCCGCGGGAAACGGCGGCAGCCGGCTTCGCGTCGGCGGCGGCTTTCAGCAACGATCCCTCGCCGTTCGGCCCCAGGCTTTCGACCGTCGCCTTGCCGATTCTGGTGCAAAGCTTGCACACGCTGTCCTCGCTCTCGGGCCGCGCGACGACGAAGGCGGGCTCTGCGTCGCCGAGAAAATATTCCAGCTCGGCGAGCGGATAGGCGGTGTTGAGCGGCAGGTAGACCGCGCCCGCCCTGAGACACGCGAGAAAAAGCGCGAGATTCTGCCAGGATTTTTCGACCTGCACGGCGACCCGGTCCCCCGGCACGACGCCGCGGCGGACCAGATGACCGGCGAGTTTTCCGGCGAGATCGAACACTTCGCCATACGAGACCCGCGCGCCATCCGGAAGTTCGATCAGCGTTTTTCGGCGATCCGGGATCGCCGCCTCGATCGCTCCATAAAGCCAGTTGCTCATGGCGCCGGGACCAACGCCGTTTGTTTCGCGTCCGAGCGCAGGAGCTTCTTCACCTGCGAACTCGCGACCACCTCGCCCGCGCCCGCGAAGGCCTCGTGGTTCTTCTCGATGTCGTCGGGCACGTAACGGTAGTTCACCATCAGCCCATAAGCGCGCTCCAGCGCCCGCTCCGAAAGGTCGGCCATCGGATTGATGCGCTCGAGCCGCGCGCCGTTGCCGAGATGAAAGCGCGCGACCGGATCGATCGGCCGCCCGCCGCGCGTGCGCGCGATCAGGAAGAAGTGCGCCGCGAGCGCCGAGAGCACGGGCTTTGCTTCGGCGACCTTTTCCGCATGCTTGAACCAATCCGGGTCGTCGAGATGCGAAAGCGCGTGCGCGTCCGATGGCAAAAGCGCCGTCGGAGATTCGCTGCGGCGCTCGCGATTGAGCCACTCGCGGAAGCCGGTGACCGGGGAGAGCGTGGCGAAGGTCGACAGCTTCGGAAATTCGCGCGAGATTTCCTCGACTACCTGCTTGATCAGGAAGTTTCCGAAGGTGACGCCGCCGAGCCCGCGCTGGCAATTCGAGATCGAATAGAAGGTGGCGGTCGTCGCCTCCTTGGGGTCGAGCGGCATCCGCTCGCGCTGCAGGATCGGCGCGATCGCGTCGGGAATGGCGCGCGTGAGCGCGACCTCGACGAAGATCAAGGGTTCGTCGACGAGGGCGGGATGAAAAAAGGCGTAGCAGCGCCGGTCCGGCGGATCGATGCGCGCGCGGAGATCGTCCCATGAATGAATCTCATGCACCGCCTCGTAGCGGATGATTTTTTCGAGAACGATCGCGGGCATGGACCAGTCGATGCGTTTCAGCACGAGAAATCCCCGATTGAACCAGAAACCGAGAAGATGGACGAAATCGCGGTCGACCGGCGCAAGGTCGCCGCGCCGCGCGAGTGCGTCGAGCAGGTGTTCGCGCATTTGCACGAGATCGGCGGTGGCGCCGGGCGCGAGATTGATGCGGCGAATGAGCTCCTGCCGCCGGGGCTCCGCGGCCTCCAGCACCTCGTTGGCGTTGTCGTCCGACGGTGCGCTTCCATAGGCGGCGCAGGCCTCTGCGAGCCGCGCGCGGTCGGGGCCGAAGCTCTCGGCCAGCGCCTCGAAGAAGGCGATTCGCTCGCCGGTCCTGAGCTTGGAATAGGACGCGAGAATTTCGCGCGCCAGCGCCACCCCCGAGGCTTCGCCCCGGCCCGTGAGCAGCGCCTCGCACAATTCGACGAAGGTCGCGGTCCGCACCTCGCC
>JBGPVT010000228.1:0-3205 GCA_041491825.1 Xanthobacteraceae bacterium
CTCGTGCCGCGCCTGCACGCGGCGCGGATCGCGGAAAAGAAGCCGCTTGCCTGCGCCCGCTCGGGCGAGTGGCGGCATCCGGTCGTGGGCCTGTGGCCGGTTGCGCTCCGCGACGATCTCCGCCGCGCACTCACCGTCGACGGCCTGCATAAAATCGAGGCGTGGACCGGCCGCCACGGCGTCGCGTTCGCCGCCTGGCCGGATCAGCCGTTCGATCCGTTCTTCAACGTCAATACGCCGGAGGATTTGGCGAAGGCCGAGGCAATCGCCACGCGCAATCCCGATTCCTGAGCCGCTAAATTTTCAATTGATCAGGGATTGATACGACAGAAATCCCGCCATCGTTCCCGGCGCGATTTCGGTCGTGTCTTCCGACAATTCCAGAAAACCATCGGTTTCGGTGAGCGAGGTGATCACGCCCGCGCCTTCCTGCGGATGCTTCACCGCCTCGAGTACGCCGTCGGCGGCGCGGCGGAGCACTACCCGCACATATTCGCGGCGGGCTTTTTTCTTCTTGTAGGCGAAGGCCGCACGCACGGGCAGCGCGATCAAAGGCTCGGGCAGCGCCCCCGCGAGCCGCAGCAAAAGCGGCCGCACGATGTAGGCGAAGGTGACGAACACCGCGACCGGATTGCCCGGCAGCCCCGTGAAGGCCGCACCTCGCACCACGCCCATCGCCACCGGCCGGCCGGGCTTGATGCCGATCCGCCAGAACACAAGCCGCCCGAGACGCTCCACCGCCGTCTTCACATGGTCGGCATCGCCGGTGGAAACGCCGCCCGTCGTCAGCACGAGGTCGTGGCCGCGCGCCGCCTTGTCGATGGCTTGGCCAAGAATTTCGGGATCGTCGGCGAAAATGCCGAGATCGTCGGTCGCGGCACCCAGCCGATCGAGAAGGCCGAGCAGCAGATAGCGATTGGCGTCGTAGAGCGCAGCGGGGGCGAGCGGCTTGCCGGGCTCCACGATCTCGTCGCCGGTCGAGAACAGTGCCACGCGCACCCGGCGCCGCACGCGGATTCTTTCGATGCCGAGGCTTGCTACTAGCGCCACGTCCTGCGGCTTCAACCGCCTTCCCGCCGGAATCGCCATCGCGCCCGCACGCAAATCCTCGCCGACGAGCCGCCGGTTGGCGCCGAGCTGCAAGCCGGCCGGCACGATCACGGCATCGCCCTCGATGCGGCAATCCTCCTGCATGTAGACGGTGTCGGCGCCCGCCGGCATCGGCGCGCCGGTAAAGATGCGCGCCGCCTCGCCGGCCGCGAGTGCGCGCGCGGGTTTTGCCCCCGCGAGCACACGTTCGACGACCTTGAACCGCGTCTCGGCGCTGGCGCCGATGTCGCCGTGGCGCACGGCGAAGCCGTCGACGGCGGAATTGTCGAAGGAAGGAAGCGCCATTGGTGCTGCGATATCCTCCGCGGCAACGCGCCCCGAGGCGCCGGCGAGTGCCACGATCTCCGTCTCGGCGACCGGCGGCACCTGCGCCGCCATCAGGCGCGCCGCCTCCTCGACCGGCAGCAACGCGCGGTCGTGCGTGAAGCAATCGTCGGAAAGCTGCGCCATCACACCTTCTCTATCGTCTCGCCGAGGCGGTCGATGGGAACCGATTCGATCAACAGCACGTCGACGATCTTTTCGACGTCGTCGAGCGGAAGCACCGGCACGCGCGCTTCCGGCACCGGCCCGTCGGAGGCGAGCGCGACGATCCAGTTGTCGTCCGGCTGCAGCAAGGGCTTGCCGACCGCCGCGCGGTAAACTTCGAGTTTCGGGTGCGGCTCGCGCTTGAAGCCCTCGACGATCACGAGATCGACGGACGTCATGCGCGGGAAAATATCCTGGAGGTTCGGTTCCGGCTCGCCGCGCAATTCGTGAATGTGCGCCCAGCGCCGGGCCGAGGTCACGAACACTTCCGAGGCGCCCGCTTGCCGATGGGCGTGGGAATCCTTGCCCGGGATGTCGACGTCGAAGCCGTGATGGGCGTGCTTGACGGTGGAGACGCGGAGGCCGCGCGCGACCAGGACCGGGATCACGCGGGTCATCAGCGTCGTCTTGCCGGCACCGCTCCAGCCGGCGAGCCCGATCACGCGCATCGTCTTCATGCGGCGATCCTAGCTCAGTCGCCCGCCGGCCGCATGCCGAGCGCGCGGATCGCCGCCCGCGTCGCGGGATCGCGCAGGGCTTTGAGAAACGCCTTTACCGCCGGCCGCGTGCGCCGCTTTTCCACCAGTAGGAAATCGTATTGCTCGGGTGTGAGCGGCAGGAAGCCGAGGCCGTAGAGGCGGGCGACGGATTCGATCGCAATCCCCCAGTCGGCGCGGCTTTGCGCCACGGCCGCCGCGACCGCGTTATGCGAGCGCGGCTGGTTGCCATAGCCCGGAGGGCGCGCGCCCGCGAGCAGCTGGTCGATCAAGACGCGGGTGCCGGCGCCGGCATTGCGGTTCACCATCAGGCAGGCGGGATCGGCGAGTGCTGCTTTCAGCGCTTCCTGCGCGCTCTTTCCCCTGAAGCGATCGTCGTCGAGGCGATGGACAAAGCCCTGCATGCGCTGCCAGCCGGGCACGAGCGAAATTCCGTTTGCCGTCAAATGCTCGTTGTAGATGCCGCTGACGGGATCCAGAAGGTGCACAGGCGCGAGATCGCACTCGCCGCGCCGTGCGGCGATCACGCCGCCCTGGCTGCCGATCGCGATCTTGCGGGCGGTGAAGCCCGCTTCCGCAAGCTTGCCGAGCACCATGTCGAGCGCGACGCAATGGCTTCCCATGACGACGAGATCGGGCGGCCGCGCCGCCTTGCCGATCAGCGTCACGTTCACGCTGGAATCTGCATCGAGCGCCGGCGCCAGCGCCTCGATCTCTATGAATCCGTCGGCTTCCGAAAAGCTGGTGACCGCGCCCGAGCCCTTCTGCGAGGGAAAGGCGACCGGCCCCGCCTCGCCCGCGACCAGCGACACCAGCACGAATTCCTGGCGGCCGAGTTCGGAGGGAATGCGAACCGGCACCCTCGCTTCGATCTTGTCCGCCGTCTCCGGCGCGAGGCCGGCGCGGGCGCGGATCACCGGCGCGACGAAGGCGTGAAAGGTAAAGATCGCCGAGGTCGGAAAGCCCGGCAGCACAGCGATCGGCTTGCCGCCTACGACCGCGAGACAAAGCGGCTTGCCGGGCTTGAGCGCGACGCCATGCACGAGAATGCCGGGCTTGCCGAGTTTCGC
>JBGPVT010000229.1:0-3155 GCA_041491825.1 Xanthobacteraceae bacterium
CTTTAGTAATTGCAGTAGACACGGCCCCAACGGCGCCAGCAGCGCTGGCCCTCATAGGGGTCGTAATAGCCGTAGTAGGGACCGTAGGCCGGGTACGCCGGGCCATAGTACGGGCCGTAATACGGATAAGCGCCGGCGGCGGCGAGCCCGAGGCCGAAGGCCCCGAGGCCGATGCCCCAACCCCAACCGCGGCGCCAACGCACTTCGGTGGTCGCGGTTGCGGGCGCCGACTGCTTCACCGCGGCGCCGTTCGAGGCAAGCGGCAAGGCCATGGTCGGGCTCGCCGCGCCCAAGGTGATCGCGCCGGCGACGCCAAGCGCGAGCACGTTCTTCATCGTGATCTGGGTCATGACGTTGTCCTTTCTCTTTTTTGCGTTCCAGCCTGAAAGCCGTCGGCCAGAATAGCCATCGCCGCTCGAAGAACGGCGTCGCTTCGCTCGCCTATGTCCCGGCAATGAACCGCAACGAGGCGGAACGACTTGGAATAACGTCTACCGTCGCGGGCGGTTCCGCAATGCCGTCACGGACCCGTGATGATTCCTGAACAAAAATTCAGAATGCCGGAAACGCCCGCATCCGCTTCGCGAATCGCAATCCTCGAAACACGAGCCCCGCGAATGAAGAAAATTTAATCCGCGATTATGACGGGCTTCGGTCAGCTCGGCCGGTTGAGCCGATCGCCAAGCGCCTGGAAGATCCGCGAGGCAACCGCGACGAAAAGCGCGTAGGCGGGCACGCCGACGATGGCCGAGGCGATCTGTCCCGCGATCCTGAGCGGGCTCACGTCCCTATCCGTCGAAATCAGGCCGAGGAAATACAGCCCGAGCGCGAGCGCGACGAAAGGCAGGATGGTGAGAAAGAAGATAAAAAAGATGCGCCAGACGCTTCCCTTCGAGTCGGCGTAGGCATTGGCGGCACTGGCGCCGGGCGCGTCGATCGCGATCGCGGGAAACAGGATGGTCAGCCGGAAAGTCAGGAAAAAACACGCGATCATGATCGCGAAGGTGAGGATAGCCGTAAGCGCGTCGGGAGATTTGAGCGTGCCGAGCCATGCCTGCAGCGCGGCGGGAATCAGCGACAGCGTCGTGATCACGAGCGACCAGCCGAAGAAGCGGAAGAAGCGCGGCTCCTGCGGGGAGAGCGCATATCGCCCCGTCACCTGATCCAGCAGGATAAAGCGGTGAACCGCGATCAGATAAGGCGTGATCAGAAACGACTGAACGGCTCCGGCCGCGAGCAGAATCAAATCGTTGATCGAATGAAAGTTGCCGAGCGAGGGCGCGGGCAAAACGAACAGGCTCGCGAGATTGAACGCGATCAGGATCGCGATCATGCTGCCGACGAGCACCGGCATCGCATGAATGACCCGCCACACATCGCGATAGGCGGTTTTGACCGTCTGCAAGACCGGCGGCTTATGGGCGCTCATGACAATTCTCGATCGCGGCGAACGCTCCGCAGCATAAACTGAAGCAACCACGATAGCATGACGGGAATCGGAAGATCGAGCCGAAATAATTCACGCCGAAGCGGGAGCGGCTTCGGCCGCCACCCCGAAATCCGCCGGAAAGCGCACCACGAATTCCGTTCCCGGATCCAGGCGGATGAAGGTGACGGTGCCGCCGAATTGCCGCGCGGTGGAAACGATCACCTTGAGGCCGAGCGAAGTGGGGCGCGTGAGATCGACGTCGCCCGAAAATCCGCGGCCGCGGTCGGCGACGCGGAGCTCGATCACGCCCTCCTCGTTCCGCAACAGCCGCACGAGGATCGGGCCCGGCTCGTCGCTCGCATAGGCGTGCTTGAGGGCGTTGGTGATGAGCTCGTTCACCAGCACCGCGAGCGAAGCCGCCTGCCCTCCCGAAACGATCAGCGAAATGCTTTCGCAGGTGATCGCCCGGCTTTCGCCGGAATAGCTCTTCTCGCTCTCGGCGCAGATCGTGCGCAAGAGCTCGCCGAAATCGACCTTCTCCGAAACCTCGGCGCCGTAGAGATATTTGTAGACGGCGCTCATCGCCATGACGCGATCGCGCGCGCGCGCGAGCTCGGTCCGCGCCGCCGGATCGACGGCTTCCCTCCCCTGCATCCCGAGCAGGCTCGAGAGGATCTGCAGGCTGTTCATCACCCGGTGCTGCAATTCGCGCAGCAGGAATTCCTTCTGCGCCAGCAACTCGTCGATCGTGAGCGACATCGCGCGCAGCGCTCCGGAAAGCTCGCCGAGTTCGCTCGACGAGCGAAGGCGCGGAAACCGCGCCGTCATGTCGCCGGCCTGGCGCCGCCGCGCGATCCGCACCATGCCGAGCACCGGGCGCCGGATGAGCGCGTCGGAAGCGCCGAGAATGCCGGCGACCGCGAACAAGAGCGCGAGCACCCCGAACACGGCGCTGCGCCGGACGCTGACGTTGAATTCCGCGAGCACGAACTCGCGGTCTATGCCGACCGCGACGAACAGCCCGTGCGGCGCGTCCTCGAGCGGCACGAACCCGATGATTTGCTCGCCGCCGCGCGCATCCTTGACGACGAAGGCCCGCTCCTCGCCGCCGCGCGCCGTCTCGAACACTTGCTTCGCGAGCGCCACCGTGTCGGCGTCCGCCGTGCTCGGAATGGTGAAGACGAGCGAGCCTTCCCGGTCGATCACCATGACGCGGTGATAGATCTGCCAGCGGCGCTCGGCGAAATCCTGCCCGACCCTGTCCGGGTTGAGGACGAGCGCCACGATTCCGTCGAAACGTCCGTCGGGACTCTTGTAGGGGATCGAGACGTGGATCGAGCGCTCCCCCGTCACGCGGCCCGTGGTCAGCGTGCCGATGGCGAGCTTGCCCGTTCGCAAGGGCTCCGTGAAATAAATACGGTCGTGCACGTCGAGCGTCGGCGGAATCGGGATCGTCGAGCAATGGAACTTGCCGTCGCGGTCGATCAGCGCCGCCTCGCGGTAGATGGGCAGATCCGCGATCACCGATTTGAAATAGGCGGTGCATTCCTCCTCACGCGCGGGCACCGCCGGATGCTTGACCAGTGTGAGCATCAGATGGCGCGTGCCCTCGATCAATTGCGACAATTCCGCCGAGATCAGGCGCGCGGAGGAAAGCGCCTCCTGGTTCGCCCGCCGATCGAGAAAGTCGCGCTCCACGTAAGTGTTGTAGGCGGTGATCGCGAGC
>JBGPVT010000230.1:0-3119 GCA_041491825.1 Xanthobacteraceae bacterium
CGGCGGCGCAGGCCGGCGGCACGTCGAATGGGCTCACCACGAGGGCGGCCTCGCGGCAATCGTCGGCAAACGCCTCGGGCCGGCGCGCGACCGCGATCGTCGTGCCATCAGGGAGCCGCGCGGTGCAGCCGGAGGAATCGCAGCGAAAGCCGCCTTCCAGCGCATCGCGCGATTTCCGCGTATCGCCGTCGGCGGCGAGCCAGCTCTCGGCGGAAATCCTGTTCTGGCGGGCGCCGAGCACCGTCAGACGGCCATCGCTCCCGCGCACGGCGACGGCCTCCGCCTCGGAATCGATCAGCACGTCAGGCTTCGGCGTGGTGATCGCAAAGATAAGCCCAAGCGCGAGCAGCGGCGCGCTGAGAAGGCGCAGCTTTGAGACCGGGATCGCGAGCAGCAACAATCCCGCCGTCACGAACAGAAGCGCGCCGGTACCGAAGGCGTGCACTCTCCCCTCCGCCTCCGGCAGCGCCGTCACCCAGCGGGCGATCGCGAGCATCACGTCGATCCCCCAGCCCATCGCCTGCCAGGCGAGCGCGTCGTAGCCGAACGGGATGAGGGCGCAGCCGACGACCGCCATCGGCATGATCACGAAGGAGATCACCGGCATCGCGAGCACGTTGGCGAGGATGCCGTAGGGTGCGAGACGCTGAAAGTGAAAGACGGCGTAGGGCGTGGTGGCGAGCCCGGCGAGGAGCGAAGTGAGCGCGCCCGCGAGCAACCAGCGCCCGGCGGTTACGCTCACGCGATAAACGGCGCCGCCGTCCTTGGCGGGCGGCGCCGTCAACAAGGCGGGCGCGAGCCGTTGATAGATGCTGACGAGCGCCAGCGTCGCCGCGAACGACATCTGGAATCCGGGGTTGAGCACGGCTTCCGGCGTCAATGTCAGTACCGCGAAGGCGGCGATCGAGAGCGTGCGGAGCGTGATCGCCGGCCGGTCGACGAGCACGCCGAAGAGCACGAGCGCAATCATGATGAAGGAGCGCAGCGTCGGCGCGTCGGCGCCCGCGAGCAGCATGTAGACGAAGGCGCCGAGGAGCGCGAGGACCGCCGTCCATTTCTTGATCGGAAAGTAGAGCGCCAGGCCCGGGATCAGCGCGAGCCCGCCGCGTATCGCCGCGAAGATGAAGCCGACGACGATCGCCATGTGCAGGCCCGAGATCGAAAGCACGTGATAGAGGCCGGAGATGCGCATCGCCTCGTTGACCTCGGCCGAAATCTGGTCGCGGACGCCGGAGATCAGCGCGGTGGCGACCGCGCCCGTTTGGCCGGGAATGACCGCGAGAATGCGCGCGGTGAGCGCGCGGCGCACGCCTTCAATCGTGGCGGCGAGCCTGATGTCGGCGGGGACCTCCCTGGGTGCGGCGACCGGCTTCGTCTTGCCGAGCCCGAAGCCGGTGGCACCTAAGCGGGCGAAATAGGCGCCGAGCGCGTAATCGTAGCCGCCGGGCCGCGTCGGATTGAGCAAGGGCCGAAGCCGCGCCTTCATCTCGACATGCGAGCCCACCGCCGGCGCGCTGCCGCGGCGGAGCGAGACGCGCACCCGCGGCGGCAGGTGATCGGCCCCGCGTCCGCTCGCCGAAGTCACCTGCAGCACGATCCGGTCCGATCGGTCGGTGGCGTCGCGCGCTTCGACGAAGCCCGCGAGCGTCAACGTCGCGGTCGGCCGGATCAGCACCGGATGCGCGACCAGCGCGCCGCGCAGCGTGCCCGCCGCGACTCCGGCGGCGGTCGCGGCGAGCGCCAGCGAAATCGCGAAGGCCGCAGGCCGCGCCCGCGACAGAAAGACGACGGATGCAAGCGCGAGAAAACTCGCCGCCGCCGCGATCCAGGACGGCTCGGCGGGGGCGGTGAAATAGATAATGATGCCGATGCCGAAAAAGACCGGGAGCCAAGGCGCGAGCCGCGCCGCCTCCGCCTCGGCGCGAAACGCGCCGGCCAATTGCTCGCCCGCGGCCTGCAACAAATCAGTGCCGAGCGCGCCGATGCCCGGCGCGCGCCACCCGCCGATGACCGCCGCGCGCGCGCCGGTGCGCGGTCTTTCGTTTTCATTCGCCATCGGGGCCCCCGCCCTCCTCGGCGCTTGATCTCTATGCTACACGGCCGCTCCGCTCCGCATCGAACATGAAATCCCGGCGAATGGGGACGGCTTCGCGCGTTTTCGCCAGCAGCAGCTGGAAAACCATATGCGATCCGTGCAGGAATTCGAGCTCGACGGCCGCCAAATAATATTCCCACATCCGGGCGAACCGCTCGTCGTAGATCTGCGCCGCTTTTGCCCGGTTTTTTGCGAAGCGCTCCCGCCAGTGGCGAACGGTGTGATAATAATGCAGACGCAGGATCTCGATATCCGCGACCCACAATCCGTTCCGCTCGGTCGCCGCGGTCGTTTCCGAAATCGCCGGCACATAGGCGCCCGGAAAAATATACTTGCGAATGAACGGACCCGTCGTTCCTGGCGGCGACATCCGCCCGATGGAATGAATGAAGGCGTAGCCGTCATCCTTCAGAAGATCGCGAACTTTCGCGAAGTACTCGTCGAGGTGAAAAATCCCGACATGCTCCATCATGCCGACCGAGACCACGCGATCGAAGCGTCCCTCGACGTTGCGGTAATCGATCTCGCGGAATTCCACCAAATGATCGACGCTCGCCGCCTTTGCCCGCTCGCGCGCGACTCGAATCTGTTCCGGCGAAACGTTGATCGCCACGACGCGCGCGCCCGTGTGCTTGGCGAGATGAATGGCGAAGCCGCCCCAGCCCGAGCCGATTTCGATGACGCTCATGCCGGGCTTCAGCTGCAGCTTCGCCGTGGCATGGATGAGTTTGTAGCGTTGCGCTTCTTCCAGCGTGTCGCGCGCGGGATCGCGGAAATAGGCGCAGGAATACTGCATGTCCTCGTCGAGAAAGAGACGATACAGCTCGGTCGAAAGATCATAATGATGACGGGCCTGCTGGGCGGCGATGCCGGTCGGATTGGCCTGATGCCAGCGCCGGAGCGCGCGCCACAGCCGGCGCAGCAGTTTTTGCGAACCATGCGCGGCGAGACCGGCGCGGTTGACCGAAAACAGCAACAGCAGGTCGTAGACGCCGGAGCCGTCCTCGAAGGTGAGGCCGCCATC
>JBGPVT010000231.1:0-3118 GCA_041491825.1 Xanthobacteraceae bacterium
ATGGACTTCGCGAACCGCTGCGCGTCGACCGCGCCATAGCCATGGGCCTTCACCTCCGGCGTCAGGATGTTGTCGCGGATCGCCATTTTGAGGCGCTCGAGCTCGAGGTCCTTTCGCAGCGCCGGATTGCGTTTGATCACCGAATCGATCGCGGCCGAGGCCTTCGACAGCGAATCCTTCAACGCTTTGGTGAAAGCGCGGAGAAAAGCCTTCACCGCCTCCGGGTTCGCGTCGGCGAATTTTTGGCTCACGAGAATCGCGTTGCCGTAAAGATTGACGCCGTAATCGGCCATCAGCATCACGGCGATGTCGTCGGGGGGAACGCCGCGATCCTTGAGGTTGATGTAGGACAAGAACGACAAGCCGGTGACCGCATCGACTTGGCCCGCGGCGAGCATCGGCTCGCGCACGGGCATGCCGATGTTCTCGATCGTGATCTTGCTCTCGTCGAGGGCGTTCGCCTGCGCGAAAATCTTCCATTGCGCGAAGCTCTCGTCGCGCGGCGGCGCGCCGAGCTTCTTGTCTTCGAGATCCTTCGGATAGGTCACGCCGCGGCTTTTGCGGCCGACGATCGAATACGCGGCCTTGTTATGAACGATGTAGACGGCCTTGATCGGCATTTGCGGGTTTTGGTCGCGGAACTTGATCATGGCGTTGATGTCGCCGAACCCCATTTCGACCTCGCCGGAGGCGATGCGCCTGATGGTTTCCTCTTCGCGTTCGCCCGGATCGAATGCGGCGGGTTCCAGAACCGTGACGTCGAGCCCCTCGGCCTTGAAATATCCCTTGTCGATCGCGAGCAGAAACGGCGTCGAGGTTCCGTCGATTTTCCAGTCGAGGAGAAAGCGGATGGGCGTCTGCCCGTGCGCGACGCCGGCGAAGGCGAACGCGGAAAAAACCATCGAACCGAAAAGAAGATTGGAGCGGAACATCCGCGCGGCAATCAGCACGAAACTCATGACAACTTCCCGACTTCGTATGCGGCGTAGCCTCGCCCGCTCCCAGGCCGCCGCATTGGAAGAAAGAGCAAAGACCATGCCGCCAGCAAGAGCAAGTGGCCGGCGCCGCCAAGTATCGCGAAGGAGCATCGACGCTCGCCCGCTTAACCCCATCCGCGCTCTTCCGCTTGCGAGGATTCGCACGGCGGGGGACGCATAGTATGTTGAAAGACATGGGTGATTCGCTGATCCGGCTCTACGACGCGGTGCGCGACAGCCGCGGCAAGGACACCACCGTCTCCCGCACCGCCCGCCTGTTGCATGCGGGGCCGCGCAAGATCGCGAAAAAAGTCGCCGAAGAGGCGGCCGAAGTGGCACTCGAAGCCGCCATGGGCCATCGCCAGAACGTCATCCGCGAGAGCGCCGATCTTCTCTATAATCTGGTCGTGCTGTGGGTGGAGGCGCGCGTCACGCTGCAAGACGTTTGGGACGAAATGGACCGCCGCGAGCGCCTGATGGGCATCGCCGAGAAGATGCCGAAGACCCGCGCTCTTGGCAGCAAGATGAGCATTCGCCCCCTGCAGTCCGAACGCGCGAAGCCGCGCCGCACGCGTTAAGAACGAAAGACGCGAATTCAGATCGTCTTTGACTCACCCCCGCGCGGTCGATAGAGCATAATCCCGAAAAGTGGGAACCGGTTTTCGGGAAAGATCATGCTCCAAAGAAATGTTAAGGACGCGCGGTGATTCAATCTAAAGCGATCGCGCTTTAGCAGCGCCGCCATGCTCCGCCGTCTTTATGATTGGGTGCTCGACCTTTCGGCGAGGCCGTGGGCGCCGAAGGCGCTCGCCGCAATCTCCTTCATCGAAAGCTCCGTCTTTCCGATCCCCCCCGACGTGATGCTGGTGCCGATGTGCCTGGCGAAGCCCGGCCGCGCCTTTTGGTACGCCGGCATCTGCACGGTCGCTTCCGTGCTCGGCGGGCTTCTCGGCTACGCCATCGGCGCGCTTCTCTACGACACGCTCGGCCAGTTTCTCATCCGGCTCTACGGTTATGGCGACAAGCTGGAGACGTTCCGCGCCGCCTATGCCGAGTGGGGCGCCTGGATCATCCTGATCAAGGGCGCGACGCCGATCCCCTACAAGGTCATCACCATCGCTTCGGGCTTCGCCGGCTATAATCTGTTCTGGTTCACGGTGCTTTCGATCATCACCCGCGGCGTGCGCTTTTATCTCGTGGCCGCGCTCCTCTATTTCTGGGGCGAGCCCGCGCGCGCGTTCATCGAGCGGCGGCTGGGCCTCGTCATGCTGGTGTTCGTGATCATTTTCATCGGCGGATTCTACGCCGCGACGAAGATATTCTGAGCGCTCGAAAAATTCCGGCGCGAGGATCGCCCGCGCCGGCTGTGCTTTGAATAATCCGATCAGCGCGCCTGCCAGGGGACTTCCGGGCAAACCTTCGCCCAGCGCTTCGAGATGCGCCGCTGCACGTAGTAGCAGGTGGGAGCATCCGGCGGTCCCCAATTGGCCGCGAAATCCGGAACCGGGCCGGTGTAAGCGGGATCCCAGAAACAGTGCCGCTTCTCGCATTTCCAAGCGGCTTCGGCGATGAAATCCTGCGCCGTAAACTTCGGCGCAATGAGCTTCGGCGTCACGACAGCGGCGTCAGCGCTCGTATAGAGACCCAATACGAGCGCAATCGCGACGGCGCATGGCATCGTCAGTTTGACCACGGGCGTTCCTCCTCGAATTTTTTAGCACGCATCGCCGCGATCGCGTCGCGGCTTATCGGCGGCAAAGCCTAGCGCATTTGCGGACGGCCGTGAATGGAAGAATGGTGCCCCCGGCCCGAGTCGAACGGGCACTGCCTTGCGACAACCTGATTTTGAGTCAGGCGCGTCTACCAGTTCCGCCACGGGGGCACGCGCGCCGGATATTAGCGGCGCGCCCGTTCATCGAGCGGCGGCTCAGCCTCATCATGCTTTTATGCGTGGTGATTTTCATCGCCGGATTCTACGCATCAACGAAGATATTCTGAACGCTCGAAAATTCGGGCGCGAGAATAGCCCGCGCCGACTTCTCCTTGCGTGATACGATCAACTCGCCTGCTAAGGAACTTCCGGGCACCCATCCGTGCCGGGGAAGAAAGGCATACGGCGAGAATGTAGCCGTTCGCCAGCC
>JBGPVT010000232.1:0-3063 GCA_041491825.1 Xanthobacteraceae bacterium
GAGGCGCAGGGCTATCTGTTCAGCCCGCCGATTCCGGGCCGTCAGATTCGCAAGCTGTTGCGCGCGACCTCCGTGGAAATTCGCCAGGTTGCTTGATCGATAAAGTCGCCTGAACGATTCTGCTAGGCGAAACGCCTTAGATACGAGACTTTCGCACAAGTTGTATTTTCGCATTTCTGCGTGATGACGACATTGTGACCTCGTGCGGAGTGCCCGTTTTTCCGCCGTGGTTTGTTAACCTTAATGCACTAATAACTTTGCAGTTCCATTAACAAAGCATTAACCTTGCTCGACCGGCTGGGGCCTGTTCCGGTTGAGGAGGGTGCGTATGGTTGCGACTGCGCTGAAGCTGGCGCCGGGATTTTCCGATCGTGTGACAGACCTGCTCGACCGGCTGGATTATCGGCTGATCGAGACTGACGGCGAAAGGGAGCAGGTTTTCCGCCTCCGTTATGAAGCCTATTTGCGCGAAGGCGCTATTGCCCCTAACTTCATCAAGAAAATCTTCGACCGTTTTGACGATGCCGAAAATTCCTGGACCTTCGGCATTCACATCGACGGCAAGATCGTAAGCTCGATCCGTATTTGCGTCTCTTCCCCGGCGCAGCCGATGACCCCGGCGGTGGACGCCTTTCCGGACTTCTTAGGACCCGAAGTCGAGCGCGGCAAAACCATCATCGATTGTAATAGATTCGTGGCCGATGCCGCGGTCGCGCGGGCATTTCCGGGATTACCCCATCTCACCGTACGGCCCGGTTTTCTCGCATGCCCTTATTTCGATGCCGAAGTCGTAACCGCGACCGTACGGCGGGAGCATCAGGCATTCTATAAACGGGTTTTTGGATTTGCGCAGGTGTGCGAGCCGCGGCCTTACCCCACGGTGACGAAGCCGTTGTCGCTGATGATGGTCAACTACCATTCCGTGCGCGAAAAGATTCTCGCTCGCCCGTATTACCGCTCGACCTTCTTCGAAAGAAGGATGTTGTTCGAGCGCGCTCCGCGCGTGCCACGGACTACGGCAGAAATGCTGCGGGCAAAACTGCCGGCGGCGAACGTCGACGCAAACGAAATCGAGGGTGCTGATCCGCTGATCGGGGCTCGGCGATAATCACCGTTCGACTTGAGCCGCTAAGCTCTCATTTTGCCGTGTAAGCCTTCGCCATCGCCGCGATTTCGTTCTCGTCGAACTTGTTGATGTCGCCGATCAATTCGTTGGTGACGAGATCGCTCGCCGGCATCTGCGTCTTGAGGACGCCGTTCTTGACGAGAAAAGCGACATACGCGTCATAGTTGGGGATCGAGTTCTCGCCCCATTTGGTGACGCCGCCGGCGGCGAGCCGCCAGTTCCTGATGCGCGCATTGAGGGTGGCGAGATCGTCCTTGAGTGCGGTCGCCTCGTCCTTGCCCGTCGCCTTGGTCTGCGGATAGACCTCCCACAGGATGCGGATCGCGGCCTCGGGATTGGCGATCGCGAACACCGTTCCCTTGGCGTAGCCCTGCGCCAGCGCGATCGCCTCGGCGCGTTTGTTCTGCAGCGTTTCCTCGAGCGTGACGAAGCCGTTCGAGGGATAGCTCGCGATGCTCTTGTTGTCTTCCTCGAGCGCCCGCAATTTGGCGCCGGCGTTTTCGGTGAGCGCGTATTGCGTGTCGAATTGCGACAGCGCGTCGACTTGATTGCCGCGGAGGAGGGCGGCGGTCTGGGCGGCTTCGCCCGCCACCACGATCGAGATGTCGCGGTCCGGGTCCATGCCGTTGATGGCGGCCATGGCGCGGGCGATGATGACGCCCGCGGACGCCATCGACGTCACGCCGATGCGCTTGCCCTTGAGATCGATGAAGCGCTTCACGGCGCTCTCGGCCGGCACCATGATGCCGTAGATGTTGCCCTGATAGGCGGTGTAATAGTTCTTCGCCTTCACGCCCTGCGGGCGGATGATGGCGAGCGGCTCGATCGAGGGCAGCGAATAGGCGACGTCCTTGGTCGCGACGGCCTTTACGCAATCGGTCGAGCCGGGAAACGGCAACAGCTCGACCTTGATGCCGGCCTTCGCGAACCACCCCATCTTGGTCGCGATCGCGAAGGGGGCGGCGGCCGAACTCACGGTCTTGGCGCACCAGCCGACGCGGACCGTCGTCTGCGCGTGGGCGGTTGAAGCGAGCGCGCAAAGCGCGAAAGCCGCGAGCGCGGATACAATTAGACGTTTCACTGCATACCTCCCTTGCCGGCCGCGGCACTTCCCGCGGCGTCGACCTTTTGCGATGGATCCCAGAACAAGACGCGCCGCCGCACCTCGTTGACGAGGCCGTTCAGCAACAATCCGAGCACGGACAGGATCAGCAACACCGAGAACTGCCCGGCCACGTCCATGGTGAAATTCATGCTTTGAATCAGCATGCCGAGCCCCGATTGCGCGCCGACGAATTCGCCGACGATGGCGCCGATCAGCGCGAAGATCATCGCGATTTCGAGCCCGGCGAAAATATAGGGCATGGCGTTCGGCAGTTGCAGCATCCAGAAGATTTGCCAGCGGGAAGCCGCGAGCGAGCGCATGAGGTTGATGCGATCCTCCTCGGCCGAGCGCAGGCCCACGATGGTGTTCACCATCAGCGGGAAGAAGGCGATGAGGGCGGCGGCCACCACTTTCGAGGTGATGCCGAGGCCGAACCAGACGATGATGAGGGGAGCGAGTGCGACTTTCGGCATCGCCTGGAACATGACGATGAAGGGATAGAGGAAATACTCGACGCGGCGGGAGAGCGCGACGGCGATGCCGAGCGAGAAGGCGAGCACGGAGCCCAGCACGAAGCCCATCAGGGTTTCGGCGACCGTCACGCCGATGTGGTCGAGATAGAGATAGCTCACCGTGCCGCGATAGAGCGCGACGAAGATGCTGCTCGGCACGGGAAGGATAAAGGCGGGGATGCCGAGCGCCCGCACCAGCCCTTCCCAGACGAGGAGCGTCGCCGCGATCAACAGAATCCGCAGGGAAAATCCACGCAGTCCCTTCGTCATTCCAGTCCTCCTCCAGCGTTCAACACGCCGCGAATGCGCCGCACATAGCC
>JBGPVT010000233.1:0-3062 GCA_041491825.1 Xanthobacteraceae bacterium
CTCGGTCACCGGATGCTCGACCTGCAGCCGCGTGTTCATTTCGAGAAAATAGAAGCTCTTGTCCTGCCCCGCGACGAACTCGACCGTGCCCGCCGAGTCGTAGCCGACCGCCTTGCCGAGTGCTGCCGCCTGTTCGCCCATCTTTTTGCGTGTCGCCTCGTCGAGGAGCGGCGACGGCGCCTCCTCGACGACCTTCTGGTTGCGGCGCTGGATCGAGCACTCGCGCTCGCCGAGATAGACGACGTTGCCGTGCTTGTCGCCGAGGAGCTGGATTTCGATGTGGCGCGGATTGACGATGAACTTTTCCACGAACACGCGGTCGTCGCCGAACGAGGACTTCGCCTCGGAGCGCGCGCGCGCGAAGCCTTCCGCGACTTCCGCCTTCGAATGCGCGATCCGCATGCCCTTGCCGCCGCCGCCGGCCGAGGCCTTGATCATCACCGGATAGCCGATCTCGTCGGCGATCTTGGCGGCGTGCTTTTCGTCCTCGATCACGCCGAGGAAGCCGGGCACGGTCGAGACTTTGGCCGCAGCCGCGAATTTCTTCGATTCGATCTTGTCGCCCAT
This sequence comes from Xanthobacteraceae bacterium, assembly GCA_041491825.1. Taxonomy (GTDB): domain Bacteria; phylum Pseudomonadota; class Alphaproteobacteria; order Rhizobiales; family Xanthobacteraceae; genus Palsa-892. The sequence continues at coordinate 568 of JBGPVT010000233.1, forward strand.
CGCCTCGATCGCGCGCACGTTCGGCCCGATGAAGACGATGCCCGCGGCCTTCAATGCCTCGGCGAAGGCGGCGCGCTCGGAGAGAAAGCCGTAGCCGGGGTGCACCGCTTCCGCGCCCGTCTGCTTGCAGGCGGCGACGATCTTGTCGATCAGTAGATAGGACTGCGCCGCCGGCGGCGGGCCGATAGGCACCGCCTCGTCGGCTATCTCGACGTGCAGCGCGTCGGCGTCGGCGTCGGAATAGACCGCGACCGTCGCAATTCCCATCTTGCGCGCGGTCTTGATGACGCGGCAGGCGATTTCGCCGCGGTTGGCGATCAGGATCTTACGAAACATGCCCCGCACTCTACCCTAAGCTTTGTGGTGCGGCGCAAAGCGGAAAAAGTCAATTCGCTTATGGACTTGAAGCGTAATACATTCGTTGTGCAAGCGGCATAAAAGGCCCTGCGGCGAACAAAAACATCCGGGAGCATCCGATGCCGGCAAACCGCGGACCCCTCATTGCGCTCGCCATGAGCGCTCTCTTATGGGTCGCCGCTTGCGCAGACGACGGGCCGCAGCCGCAGAACCTCATCCTGTTCGTTCCGGACGGGCTGCGCGCGCTGCAGGTGAGCGCCGAGACCGCGCCGGCCATGGCGGCGTTGCGCGACCGTGGCGTCAATTTCGCCAATCCGCACGCGCTGTTTCCAACCTTCACCATGCCGAATGCCTCGGCGATGGGGACGGGTCACCAGTTGGGCGACACCGGCGTCTACGGCAATACCCTCTACACCGCCGTGCCCATCGCCGCCGCCAACGGAACCACGACCCCCTTCACCGAAATCGATGCCGTGCTCGGCGAACTCAATCGGCACTTCGACGGCAATTTCATCAGCGAGGAGGCGATCCTGCACGCCGCCTACGCGCGCGGCTTCAGCACCGCCGCCCTCGGCAAACACGGGCCGACGCTGTTGTTCGACAGCACCTCGCCCGACGGCAAGCAGACGATCATATTCGACGACGTCACGGGGACGGCGAACGGAATTCCGTTGTCGCCCGAAATACAGGCAGCATTGACGGCGGCGGGCTTGCCGCTCGCCACGCCGCCGCGCGGCGACAATGCCAAGGCAGGCAACGCCAAGACGCCCGGCACATTGGTCGCCAACGTTCCGCAGCAAAAATATTTTTCCGATGTCGCGACCAGGGTGCTGCTCCCCCTGTTCAAGGCGAAGAAAAAACCCTTCGTGCTCGTTTTCTGGTCGCGCGATCCCGACGGCACCCAGCACAATCAGGGCGACGGCCATCTCGATATCACGCCCGGGATCAACGGTCCGACTTCGCTCGCGGGCGTGAAGAACGCCGACGACAATTTGAAGCAAATCGTGGCGGCGCTTTCCGATCTCGGGCTTGCGAATTCGACCGACATCGTGATCGCCGCCGACCACGGCTTTTCGACCATATCGAAGCAAAGCAAGACCAGCGCCGCCGCGCGGATGAAATTCGCGGGCGTCCCGGACGGCTTCCTGCCGACCGGCTTCCTCGGCATCGATCTGTCGAAGGCGCTGGCGCTCCCGATCTACGACCCCGACCAGAAGAACGCGCTGGTGCCGGAAGGCGGCCTGCCCCGCTTCGGCAACGCGCTGATCGGGCCGGACCCGGCAAACCCCGATCTCGTCGTCACCACCAACGGCAACTCCGACCTCATCTATGTGCCGAAGAAGGATCGCGCGCTCGCCGAACGGGTGCTCGCGGCGCTATTCGCGCAGGATTACGTTAGCGGCCTCTTCGTCGATGACGATCTCGGAAAATTCCCCGGCACGCTGCCGCTGAGCGCGATCAATCTGAAAGGATCCGGCCGGACGCTGCGGCCCTCGATCGTCGTGAGCTTCCGCACCTACTCCACCGGCTGCAATCAGCCGGTGCTATGCACGGTTTCGGTCGCTGACACCCGTCTGCAACAAGGCCAGGGCATGCATGGCGGCTTCAGCCGCGCCGACACCATGAATTTCATGGCCGCCGCGGGGCCGAGCTTCAAATCCGGCTTCGTCGATCCCGCGCCCGTGAGCAATGCCGACGTCGGCAAGACGATCGCGAAACTCCTCGGCCTCAACATTCCCTTCAAGGGCATGCTGATGGGCCGCGTGATCGAAGAGGCATTGCCGGGCGGCGAGGTTCCGGCTTCGGAAGCGGGCGTCATGCGCTCCGAACCCAGCCCCGATGGCCTCGTCACCTTGCTCGCTTTTCAGCGGGTCGGCATGGCGTCTTATTTCAGCACCGCGGGCTTCGCCGACCGCACCGTCGGTTTGCCGGCCGAGACGGCGGGCCGCTAGGCGGCGGAGTCGAGCAGCCGCCGGATCGAGGGGTTGGGGCGCGGCGCTTCGGCGCCGAGGAAGCGCAGCAATTCGAACTCGGCCATGGTCGGGCGGCCGTCGCGCATGATGCGCTCGGAAAGCCAGGCGGCCTGTTCGGCGTTGGGAGCGGCATTCGTCAACGCGCCGCCCGGCGAAAGCGCCGCC
>JBGPVT010000234.1:0-3024 GCA_041491825.1 Xanthobacteraceae bacterium
GATGCTCCTTTTAGCCAAGGAAAATTTAAATTGTGGGTGGATAACAGCGGGAAGTTTCAAATCGAAAGACTCTGATTCAACGATGAAATCGACCGGCGCGGTTTTTGGGAGCCGTCCATGAGCTACGTCGAGGAAGTGCTGCAGCCGGGCGAAAAAATTCTCTTCGTCAGCACCATCCATTGGCTGACCTATGCGCCGGCGCTCCTGTTGCTGATCGCCGCGATCGTCACGGCGTACTTGGCCGGGAGCGGGAGCGAATTCGTCTGGCGCTGGCTTTCGCTGCTTTGCTTCGCCGCAAGCCTGTTGAGCGCCGCCCGCGCCTGGTTCAAGCGCTGGACGACCGAGATCGCCGTCACCGACCGCCGCGTCATCTACAAGCGCGGCTTCATCCGCCGCCACACCATCGAGATGCACATGGATAAGGTCGAAAGCGTCGACGTGAGCCAGTCGGTGCTCGGGCGCCTCTTCGATTACGGCGACGTGCTCGTGCGGGGAACCGGCGTCGGCTTCGAGCCGTTGCAGATGATCGAATCGCCGATCGAACTGCGCAACGCCGTGACCGCCCGCTGAGAGCTTTGCGGCCCACATTGACGCTCCCCGTTCCATCCCTTATCTCGCCCCCATGTCCATCCGCCCGATCATCCAGCTTCCCGACAAGCGCCTGCGGCTCGTTTCCGAGCCCGTGGCGGCGATCGACGGCGAGGTGAAGAAGCTCGTCGCCGACATGTTCGAGACGATGTACGCCGCCCCCGGCGTCGGGCTGGCGGCGATCCAGCTCGGCGTGCAAAAGCGCGTCGTCACCATCGACGCCACGCGCGGCGAGGAGAAAAAACGGCCCTTCGCGCTGATCAACCCGGAAATTCTCTGGCTTTCGGACGAGAAAACGGTTCACGAGGAAGGTTGCCTCTCGATTCCCGATTACACCGACGAGGTGGAGCGCCCGGCGAAAATCAAGGCGCGCTTCCTCGATCTCGAAGGCCGCACGATCGAGGTCGAAGCCGAGGAACTGTTCGCCCGCGTGCTGCAGCACGAAATCGACCATATCAACGGCGTCCTCTTCATCGACCATCTTTCGAAACTGAAGCGCGACCGGGTCGAGAAAAAACTCGTCAAGTTTGCCAAGCGCGAAGCCGCCGAATAATCGTCCGGCCGTTCGCATTCGAGGAACGATTGTGCGCATCGTCTTCATGGGCACGCCCGATTTCGCCGTGCCGACGCTGGTCGAGCTTGCGGGCGGCGGCGGCGAAATCGCCGCCGTCTATACCCGCGCGCCGAAATCGGCGGGCCGGGGCTTAACCGCGCGCCGCTCGCCCGTGCACGAAGCGGCGGAACGGCTGCACCTGCCGGTTCTCCATCCCGATACGCTCAAGGGCGAGGCGGCGGCGGAAGCTTTCCGCGCGCTGAAGCCTGATGTCGCGGTCGTGGTCGCTTACGGATTGCTTCTACCGAAGCCGGTTCTCGATGCGCCGAAATTCGGCTGCCTTAATCTCCACGCCTCGCTATTGCCGCGCTGGCGGGGTGCCGCTCCCATCGCGCGCGCGATCATGGCGGGTGACGCCGAGACCGGCGTTTCCATCATGCGCATGGAGGAGGGGCTCGACACCGGCCCCGTCGCGTTCGTCGAGCGCGCGCCGATCGCGGCCGAGGCGACCGCCGGCGATTTGCACGATAGGCTCGCCAAGCTCGGCGCCGATCTGATGCTGCGCGCGCTCGCGGCGCTCGCGCGCGGCGCGCTCGAATTCAAACCGCAATCGCAGGCGGGCGCGACCTACGCGAAGAAGATCGACAAGGGCGAGACGCGGATCGACTGGTCGCGGCCCTGGAAAACGGTGCACGACCATATTCGCGGCCTCTCGCCGTTTCCCGGCGCCTGGTTTGAAATCGCGCAAGGATCGAAACGACAGCGGGTGCGCGTATTGCGCGCGACGCGCGGCGAGGGCGCTGGCAAGCCGGGCACGGTTCTCGACGATCGTTTGACGGTCGCCTGCGGCGACGGCGCCGTGCGCCTCGTGGAAGTTCAGCGCGCGGGTGCCCGCGCGCTATCCGCCGAGGAATTTTTGCGCGGCGTGTCGATCCCGGCCGGCAACGTGCTCGCGTAAGCCGATCCGATGCCCCGCTACAAGCTCACCATCGAATATGACGGCACGCCTTTCGTCGGCTGGCAGCTGCAGGAGAACGGCCCGTCGGTGGCCGGTGCGTTAGCCGATGCGATCGAGCGCTTTGCCGGCGAGCGGCCGGACGTGAGCGGCGCCGGCCGCACCGACGCCGGCGTCCACGCCCTCGGCCAGGTCGTGCACGTCGATCTCGAAAAAGAATGGGACACCGACACGGTGCGCGACGCGCTGAACGCGCATCTGCGGCCGCTTCCGATCGCGGTGATCGCGGCCGAGCGCGCGGCCGGCGATTTTCACGCCCGCTTCTCGGCGACGGCGCGGCATTATCGCTATCGCATCGTCAACCGCCGCGCCGATCTCGCGCTCGATCGCGAGCGCGCCTGGCGAATCGCGAAGCCGCTCGATGCAAGCGCCATGCACGAGGCGGCGCAAAAGCTCGTCGGCCATCACGACTTCACCACCTTCCGCTCGGCCGAATGCCAGGCAAAGTCGCCGCTGAAGACCCTCGACCGCCTCGACGTCGCGCGCGAAGGCGAGGACATCCGCGTCGAAGCCTCCGCGCGCTCGTTCCTGCATCATCAGGTGCGCTCGATGGTGGGTTCGCTTGCGCTCGTGGGCGAGGGGCGCTGGAGCGCGGACGATCTTGCGAAGGCGCTCGCGGCGAAGGACCGCGCGGCCTGCGGCCCGGTCGCGCCCGCGCACGGGCTTTATCTCGTGCGCGTCGATTATTGATTTAATCGATACCCACCCCCTCACCCTCAGAAGTCGGGTTCACCCAACTTCTGATTATTATTTAAACCGAACTCGGGCAGGCCCGAGTTCGGCCGGGCTGCGCCCTCCCTTTCCTCTCCCCCTCCCGCATGCGGGCGGGGGAGAGGGAAAAGGGATGCCGAGCGGCGCGAGGCCTCCC
>JBGPVT010000235.1:0-3019 GCA_041491825.1 Xanthobacteraceae bacterium
ACGCGATCTGGCACGATCCGTTCCCGAAGCCGTCCTATCTTTTCGCGCTCGTCGGCGGAAAACTCGCTTCGGTCAAGGATCGCTTCGTCACCGCCTCGGGGCGCGAGGTCAGGCTCGCGATCTATGTCGAGCCCGGCCGCGAGGATCGCTGCGCCTACGCGCTCGACTCGCTCAAGCGCGCGATGCGCTGGGACGAGCGCGCCTTTGGACGCGAATACGACCTCGATGTGTTCAACATCGTCGCCGTTTCGGATTTCAACATGGGCGCGATGGAGAACAAGGGCCTCAACGTCTTCAACGACAAGTACATCCTGGCCTCGCCCGAAACCGCGACCGACGGCGATTATGCCGGCATCGAAGCCGTCATCGCCCACGAATATTTCCACAACTGGACCGGAGACCGCATTACCTGCCGCGACTGGTTCCAGCTCTGCCTGAAGGAGGGTCTCACCGTTTTTCGCGACCAGGAATTCACCGCCGACGAGCGCTCGCGGCCGGTCAAGCGCATCAGTGACGTGCGCGGGCTGAAGAGCGCTCAATTCACCGAGGACGCGGGACCGCTGGCGCATCCGGTGCGGCCCGAGACCTATCACGAGATCAACAACTTCTACACGGCGACCGTCTATCAAAAGGGCGCCGAGGTCGTGCGCATGCTGAAGACCCTGCTCGGCGAGCGGGGCTTCCGCGCCGGCATGGACCTTTACTTCACGCGCTGCGACGGCACGGCCGCGACCGTCGAGGATTTCCTCGGCTGCTTCGCCGACGCGAACGGCATCGACCTCTCGCAGTTCAAGCTTTGGTATTCGCAGGCGGGAACGCCGGAGCTCGCGCTCCGGGGGAGCTTCGATGCCGAGCGCTCGCGCTATCGCCTGGAAGTGCGGCAGATGGTGCCGCCAACGCCGGGGCAAAGCGCGAAGAAGCCGATGCTCATCCCGCTCGCTTTCGGATTGCTCGGGCAAGACGGGCGGGATCTCCCGCTTGTGCCGGCGAAGGGGAGCAAATTCAGCGACGGCATATTGCGGATCTCGGCCGCGGAGGAAACCTTCGTTTTCGATGGAATCCGTGAGCGGCCGATCCCGTCGTTCAACCGCGGATTTTCGGCGCCGATCAAGCTCGTTTCGAACCTCGGCGAGGACGACCTTGTTTTCATCGCGGGCCACGACAGCGACCCGTTCAATCGCTTCGATGCGGCATCGACGCTCGCCATGCGCCACCTCGTCGCGGCTACCGCGGCCATTCGCGCGCGGCAAAAGCCGTCCTCCCCCGACGCGTTGATCTCGGCGCTGGCGCGGAGCCTCGACGATCCTCGGCTCGATCCCGCTTTCGTCGCGCAGGTGATCGCGGTGCCGAGCGAAGCGAACATCGCGCACGAGATCGGAAACGACGTCGACCCGGATGCCGTGCTCGCGGCCCGCAAAGCATTGAAGCGCACGCTCGGCGAGGCGCTTGCCGCGCGTTGCGAGAAAATTTACGCGCGGCTTTCTTCGCGCGCGCCTTATTCGCCGGATGCCGCGAGCGCCGGACGCCGCGCGCTCAAGAACGCTTGCCTCGATCTCGTCGCCGCAACGGCGTCGCGGCCGGGGATCGCGCGGGCGTTTCGCCAATTCGTTGAAGCCGACAACATGACCGATCGCTTCACCGCGCTCGCCACGCTCTCGACCCACGACGTCGCGGAAAGAGAGCAGGCCTTCGACGCGTTTCAGAAGCGTTTCGGCGCCGACGCGCTGGTGATGGATAAGTGGTTCGCCTTGCAGGCCCTGATCGCCGAGCCCGCCACACTCGATCGCGTGCGGGCGCTGATGCGCCATCCCGCCTTTTCGCTCGCCAACCCCAACCGCGTGCGGGCGCTGATCGGCTCGTTCGCGGCCGGAAACCCGTCGCAATTCAACCGGCAGGATGGCGAGGGCTACGCTTTCCTCGCCGATATCTCGCTCCAGCTCGATCCGAAAAACCCGCAGGTCGCGGCGCGCCTGTTGTCGTCCTTCAAGAGCTGGCGGGCGCTCGAGCCCGCCCGCCGCGCCGCCGCGGAGGTCCAGCTCAAGCGGGTGGCGGCGGCGGATCTGTCCGCCGACTCCCGCGACATCGTCGGGCGGGCGCTCGCCTGAGGTGGTCGGAAGGCCGCGAGAGGCCGTTTTTTTGTTTTTCCGGACTCTAGTGTCCCGATTCCGAAGTTCGTAAGCCCTCGCGGCATACTCTCATACGAACTTCGGAATCAAAGGGACACTAGCAACTCAATATCGTTCTAGTGCCCCTTTTGAACCCGAAGTTCGCAACCGTGCTTGCAGCATGGCGTGTGCGAACTTCGGGTTCGGGGCACTAGACAAATCACCACAACTTCGATTCTTATCGAGGTGATTCGGAGAGATGCGGCAGTCCCTCCGGACACAAGGTGTCGGGGATTTTCCGAGGAGGCTGGCGATGGCGCGCGCCCACGCTGCCAACGCATCTGTGCATGCGCAGGCCGTGCGCGGTCTTGCCCGCTCCCTCACTCGTCCCGCCTATCAGCGTCTGCTCGAAGCCGAGCCGTTGCTCCGCCGCGCGGTGCCGCTGCTCATCGTCGCCTTCCTCGTGGCGGTCGCGGTCGGAGCGGCGGTGCAAATCGCCGAGCACCGGCGCGAGACCCTGGCCGAGGCGCATGAGAACCTCACGCTGATTACCGCCGCCATCGGCGAGGATTTGATCCATCGCATCGGCAAGGACACCGCGAAACCGAGAATCAACGAGGTGTTGCGAAACGCCTTGCCGTCGCAGGCGATCGCGGGTGGGCGCCGCTTCTATGTGACCGATGGCGCGGGGCAGATCCTCGGCGCGATGCCTGAATCCGGCGCCAACGCTCCCGCGACACTCGCCGACATTCTCGGCAAGGTGCCGCCGCTTGCGGTCTTCGCGGAGAAAGCCGGCGTCCTCGAGCTCACGCTCGCGGATGGAACCAGCGCGCTCGCCGCCGTCCGCAACCTCGGCCCGCCGCTCGGGCAGATCGCCGTCATTCAGCCGAAGGAACGCGCGCTTGACCGCTGGC
>JBGPVT010000236.1:0-3010 GCA_041491825.1 Xanthobacteraceae bacterium
ATGCTCGGCATTTTGTTTCACGTGCTCATGCAAGGATTTCAGCATGGCCCGCGCCTCGCGATCTTTGTCGGAGAGAAGGACTGCGGGCTGCCGCCCGGCGTCCGGCGCTTGATCGGGCTTGCGCGCCGAAGTGATGAGCGAAGGCGCCATGATCGCCTTTTCAACTCTCGTCGAATCGCAGACCGGGCAGGCAACGAGTTTCCGCTTCAACTGGTTGTCGCAGGCCTTCGAGTTCGAAAACCAGCTTTCGAACTCATGGCCGGCGGCGCAAACGAGGCTGTAGCGGATCACGATGCTTTGCCGACGAGATGCAGCCGCGGCTTTTCGACGGGCGCGACCTCGAACCGCCGGCCGTGCTGCAGCGACGGAATGCGTCCGCGCGCTTCTGCAACGAGCGCCGGGTCGATTTCGGCCATGACGACGCCGGGCTCGACGCCGCCTTCGGCGATCACGCGCCCCCAGGGATCGACCGCGAGGCTATGGCCGAAAGTATCGCGGCCATTTTCGTGGTGTCCGCCCTGCGCCGCGGCGAGCACGAACGCGCCCGTCTCGATCGCGCGCGCGCGCATGAGCACATGCCAATGCGCCTCGCCCGTCTGCTTCGTGAAGGCGGAAGGAATGGCGAGAAAATCGGCGCCCGCTTCGGCGAGCGCGCGATAGAGCGCCGGAAAGCGGAGATCATAGCAAACGCTCAAGCCCAGCCGCCCCCATGGAAGATCGGCGAGCATCGCGGTCTCGCCGGGGCGATAGGTATTCGATTCGCGGTAACTTTCGCCGTCCGCGAGCTCGACGTCGAACAGATGGATTTTGTCGTAGCGCGCGACGATCTCGCCGTCCCGATCGATGAGCAGGCTGCGGTTCGCGGCCTTCTCGGACGTCGCCTTCACCGCGAGCGAACCGATATGGAAGAAGAGTTTCAGCTCGCGCGCGAGCTCGCGGAAAGCGGCGAGCGCGGGATCCCGTTCTTCCTCGACGATGGTGGCGAAGAGCGCCTTGCGGCTCGACTCCATGAGATTCGTCATCTCGGGCGTCTGCACGTAATCGGCGCCGGCGGCCTTCGCTTCACGCACGAGTTTCGCCGCCGCATCGATATTCGCCTCGACCGAGCGGCCGGCGCGGAGCTGGATCAAGCCGGCGCGAAATGCCTTGGAGGACGCCATGGGCTTTCCCTCGAATGCCGGTCCCATCATAGGATCGATATAGGGTCGATCAAGCGTGATCGACAACCCGTGCCAGCACGAGCACGTCGACGCGCGCCGCCCCCGCCCGCAACAGCGCTTTCGTGCAAGCATCGGCGGTGGCGCCCGTGGTCAAAATATCGTCAACGAGCACGAGCTTTTTGCCCTTAACCTCGATGCGAGACGCCTTCGGCACTTTGAAGGCGCCTTGCACGTTGCGTGCGCGTTCCTTGCGCGCGAGACCGAATTGCGGCGGCGTCGCCCGCGCGCGCGCCAGTAGATGATCGGCGACCGGCACGCCGGAAAGTTTGGATACGGCGTGCGCGAGCGCCGACGATTGGTTGAAGCGCCGCTGCCAGAGCCGCGTCCAGTGGAGCGGCACCGGCACCAGCACGTCGGCATCGGCGATGATCTCGGCGCCTGCCCGCGTCATCCAGCGCCCGAGCGCGGGCACGAGGTCGAGCCGGTCGCCGTATTTGAGAAGATGAATAAGGTCGCGAACGACGTCGCCGTAGCGCGCGACCGCGCGGGCTCTGGCATAGGCCGGGGGTTCCGCGAGCGCCGCCGGCGAAATCAATGGGCCGCCATGGTCGCTCGGGAACGGCGTGCCGAGCCGCTCGCAATAGGGCCGCTCGATGAACCCCGCACCGATCCAGCATTGCGGGCAAAGCCCGCTTCCCTCGCCCACCGGCGTGCGGCAGGCAAGACAAGTCGGCGGCAGAATGACGTCGACGACGAAGCGGCCGAGCTTTGCGAACAAGCCCGTGATCGAGCGGCGCGGGCCCGGCGTTTCGGTTTCGGTCTCGGCGATGCTCATTTGTGGAGATTACGCGCTCCGTCCATGATCGTCACCGCCATGGCCGCCCCCCGCCTGTTCGACCGAAAACTCCTGCTTGCCCGCCGCATCCGGGCGCAGCGCGAGGGGGCCGAAACGTTTCTGTTGGATGCGACGGCCAGGGAATTGGTCGAGCGCCTCTCCGCCGTGAAACGGCGTTTTGCGCTCGCGCTCGATCTCGGCACGCCGGGCGATACGCTCGCGGCGGCACTTCAAAAAAGCGGCCAAGCCGACGGGATCATTGCCTGCGAGCCGCTCGCGGGCTTTCGCGCCGATCGCGGCCCACGCGTCGCCGCCGACGAAGAAGCGCTGCCGTTCGGAAATGAAAAATTCGATCTCGCCGTGTCGGCCGTATCGTTGCAGTGGGTAAACGACCTGCCCGGCGCGTTCGCGCAGATTCGCCGTGCGTTGAAACCCGACGGACTTTTCCTCGCGGCCTTGATCGGCGGCGAAACGCTCGGCGAATTGCGGGAAAGCCTCGCCGCCGCCGAATCCGAAATGGAGGGAGGCGCAAGCCCGCGCGTTTCGCCCTTCGTCGACGTGCGCGCGCTCGGCTCTCTTCTGCAACGCGCGGGCTTCGCGCTGCCGGTAACGGATGTCGAGCGGATAACCGTGCGCTATCGATCCGTGCGCGCACTGTTGCACGATCTGCGGCGCATGGGGGCCGCGAACGCGCTCATCGAGCGCAGCAAGAAACCGCTCAGGCGCGGGGTGCTTAAGCGCGCGGAAGAAATTTACGCCGAGCGCTTCGCCGATCCGGACGGGCGCCTCCGCGCAACCTTCGATGTGCTGTGGCTTTCGGCCTGGGCGCCGCACGAGAGCCAGCAGAAGCCGCTGAAGCCGGGCTCGGCCAAAATGCGGCTCGCCGATGCGCTCGGCACGCGCGAGCGGCCCGCCGGCGAAAAAACCGGACGCCGGCCCCGCTAACCGCCTCGGTTCGGCTTCGTATCTATCTTGCGGGCGTGGCGATCAGGTCGACAATGTGCGGGATCAGCGG
>JBGPVT010000237.1:0-3003 GCA_041491825.1 Xanthobacteraceae bacterium
AGCTCACGCCCGCGACGCAGACCGACATGAACCGCTTCGATCTCATGCATCAGGTCAACGCGCGCGGCACCTTCATGGTCTCCAAGTTCGCGATCCCGCATCTGGAGCGCGCGAAAAATCCGCACATTCTGATGCTGTCGCCGCCGCTCGACATGCAGGAAAAGTGGTTCGCGCCCTACACGGCTTACGCCATGGCGAAATACGGCATGAGCCTCGTGGTGCTGGGGCTCGCCGGCGAATTGCGGCCGAAGGGGATTGCCGCGAACGCGCTGTGGCCGCGCACCACGATCGCGACCGCCGCGGTCAACATGCTGGGCGGCGATCGGCTGATGAACATGAGCCGCACGCCCGACATTCTCTCGGACGCCGCCTACCGAATTTTTCAGAAGCCCGCGCGCGAATTCAGCGGCAATTTTTTGATCGACGATACGTTCCTCGCATCCGAAGGCGTCACCGATTTCGACCGCTACCGGATTAATCCAAGCTCGGCGCTCTCTCCGGATTTCTTCGTGCCCGACAACATGCCGCCGCCTAGCAGCGTCGATCTCGGCCCGCGGAAGATTTGATTTCTTGTCATCCCGGCCCGCTCCTTCCCCCTGTCATCCCGGAAGCCGCGCATGCGGCTATCCGGGATCCAGAATCCACTTATTAGAATTTACACGACGCGTCGCCGCGCCTCATCTTTGACGGCAACGAATCTGGATCCCGGCGCTCGGGCTTCGCCCTCGGCCGGGACGACGAAGAATCTATAGCCACGCTGCGCGCGGCTTCCGGGATGACAATGAAAGGAGCGGCCCGGTGATGACGAAGGAGGGCTACTGCGCCGCGCTTGGCCGCGCCGGCGGCAAGGGCGCCGAGAGCAGGTGCCCGGTCGCGGGCTCGGAATCCGCGGCTTGCGGTTTCGCCAGCATCGATTCCACCACCGGCGCCAGATGCGAGACGACGACCTCGTAGCCCGCCGCGTTCAGATGCTGGATCGGGTCGAAGATGAGCGTGTATTTCGGGTCCTTCTCGCCCTCGTGCGAGACGCCGGCGAAAAAGTCCGGGTAATAGAGGGCGCCGTTCGCCGCCGCGATGTCGGCGAGGCTGAAGGTGCGGAGGCCGATCAGCAGCACCTGGATGTCGCGCGCGCGGAGCCGCTTTACGATCGCATCGATGCTGGCGCGAAATTTTGCGGGCTCGACGCCCCAGCGCATGTCGTTCCGCCCGAAATAGACGATCGCGATCCGGGTGCCCGGCGGCACCGCCTTGTCGATCCGCGCCAGGCCCATCGACGAGGTGTTGCCCGACACGCCGCTGTTCAACACGCGCACGTCGTAGCCCTTGGCGCGCAATACGCGCTCCAACTGCGCGGGATAAGCGTGCTCGTTCGTCACCCGGAAGCCCGCGGTATTGCTGTCGCCGAAGGCGACGATGCTCACCGGCTCCGCCATCGCCGAGGAAGCGAAGGCGCACGAAAGAACGTAAAGCACCGCCGCGATTGTCCGCGCGCGCCTCGAAGCCCGTTGCATGAATGGGTATTTTCCCACGCCGTCTCCCTAGGCGATTCGAGCTAAACGATCCTTACCGCAATCCGCGCGCAAAACGCGGCATTTCGAGGAACAATCATTGGGCGGAGCCGGTTCTAGCCGTGGGGCTTCTCCTCGCGTAGCCTTAGGGCGGAAAGAGAACGCCGAATGACCACGCTTTTGTACACTCACGAATCGAGCCTCGGCCACCACACGCCGCCCGGCCATCCCGAGCGGCCGGATCGCATCCGCGCCATCGAAGACGTGCTCAGGAACGGCGACTTTTCCGCGCTGAAGCGCGAGACCGCCGAGCGCGTCGACCCCGAGGCGGTGAAACGCGTGCATCCGGCCGCTTATTTCGACGCGATTCACGGCGCGGTGCCGCCGGAAGGGCGGCTCTCGCGCATCGACGCCGACACCTCGCTCTCGCATGGGAGCTGGGAGCCGATCCTGCGCGCGGCGGGCGGCGCGACCCACGCCGTCGACCAGGTGATGGGGGGACACGCGCAAAACGCCTTCGTTGCCATGCGCCCGCCCGGCCATCACGCCGAGACCGCGACCGCCATGGGCTTCTGCTTCTTCAACAACGCCGCCATCGCCGTCCGCCACGCGCAGGCGAAGCATGGCGCCGAGCGCGTCGCCATCGTCGATTTCGACGTGCACCACGGCAACGGCAGCCAGGAAATCTTCTGGTCGGATGCGAGCGTGATGTATTGCTCGACCCACGAAATGCCGCTTTATCCCGGCACCGGCGCGCGCGGGGAGCGGGGCGCCCACGACAATATCGTCAACGCGCCGCTGTCGGCCGGCAATGGCGGCCGCGAGTTTCGCGAGGCCTTCGAGCTCGCGATCAGCCCACGGCTCGACACGTTTCAGCCCGACCTCATCGTCATTTCCGCGGGCTTCGACGCGCATATGCGGGACCCGCTCGCCAACCTCAATTTGCTCGAGGCCGATTATGCCTGGGTGACGAAAAAGCTGATGGGGCTCGCGGACAAGCATGCCAAGGGCCGCATCGTCTCGATGCTGGAGGGCGGCTACGATCTCGAAGGGCTCGCGAAATCCGTCGCCGCCCATGTCGGCGCGCTGATGCGGGGCTGAGGAATGGCGAAGGACAAGGAAACCCACGCCGACGTCGCCGCCCTTCCCTTCGAGAAGGCGCTGGCGGAATTGGAGTCGATCGTGCAGCGGCTCGAGCGCGGCGATGTCGCGCTCGAGGAATCGATCAAGATTTACGAGCGCGGCGAAGCGCTGAAGAAGCGCTGCGAGGCGTTGCTCGCCGACGCCGAGATGCGCGTCGAAAAAATCACCCGCGACGCCAAGGGCCGCGTCGGCGCCGAGCCGCTCGACCGGGACTCGTAGGAAATCGTCATCCCGGGCGAGGGCGAAGCGCCGAACTCCCTCTCCCCGCTTTAGCGGGGAGAGGGTCGGGGTGAGGGGCTGGTTGCAGGAATGCGCAAGACTGCGAGGCCCCCTCACCCGACGCGCTGAAGCG
>JBGPVT010000238.1:0-2988 GCA_041491825.1 Xanthobacteraceae bacterium
GCCCGCGCGCTCGCCGTCGATCCGGAGATCGTGCTGCTCGACGAGTCTTTCAGCCAGCTCGATCACGTGACTTCGCAGACCTTGCGGCGCGACTTCACCCGCATCGCTCGTGAGTGGAAGAAGACCTGCGTCTTCGTCACTCACCGGATCGACGACGCGCTCGAAATGGCCGACCGCATCCTCGTGCTGCGGGTACCGGCGAGCGTCTGTCTGGAATTGAAGATCGATCCCGCCGCGCGTGCCGACCGTGCGGCATTGCGGCAGATGCATGCGCAGATCACCGCTGCTATGGGCAGCGACGAGGGCCAGGAACATGGCTCGGCCGCCGCTGAGTGACCGGAGCACGACGTCAATGGCTTACGAGGACATCATCGTCGAGGCGAAGGAGAGCTGGATCGAGATCACGCTCAATCGCCCGGAGAAGCTGAATGCGCTGCGCGAGAAGACCGCCGAAGAGCTGATGCAGGCGCTGGGCGAGGCAGAATCAAGACGCGAAATTCGCGCCGTGATCCTGCAGGGCGGCGAAAAAGCCTTCTGTACCGGGCTCGATACCAGCGAGATCAAGATCGAGCCGGGCAAGCAGTTCGATTTCTATCGCTTTCGCAAAAGCGCGTTCAAACTCCCGCGCTTCCTCCGCGAACTCGCGCACTACACCAAGCCCGTGATCTGCGCCGTCGAAGGCTATGCGCTCGGCGGCGGGCTCGAGGTCGCGCTCTTGTGCGACATCATCATCGCCGGCGAAAAGGCGCAGTTCGGCTTGCCCGAGGCCCGCCTCGGCATGGTGCCGGCCGGCGGCGGCACCCAGACGCTGCCGCGCCTGATCGGCAAGCCACTCGCCAAAGAATTGATGTGGACCGGCCGGCGCGTCTCCGCCGAGGAGGCCAAGTCTTATCGCTTGGTCAATCACGTCGTTGCCGCGGGCAAAGCGATCGAGAAGGCGCGCGAGCTCGCCAAAGCGATCGCCGACAACGCACCGCTCGCCGTGATGGTCTCCAAGGCCGCCATCGACCGCGGCGTCGATATGTCGCTTCTCGACGGCATCGCGACCGAGGCCGATCTCTCGTATCTGCTCTATTTCAGCCGCGACCGCGAGGAAGGCCTCGCGGCGTTTCGCGAGAAGCGCACGCCTACGTTCCGCGGCGAATGAGGCCGGCATGAGCCGCGACGTCGTCATCGCCGGATATTCCGAAACCAAGATCGACATCCGCACCGGCCGCAGCGCCTATGACCTCGGCGGCGAGGCGTTCGCGCGCCTGTTGCGATCGACCGGGATCGAGAAGGCCGCGGTCGACGGCCTCTCGGTGAACGCCTCGATCAGCGAAGCGCCGAACCCCTTTTTCGCGGTCTATATGTGCGAGGCGCTGGGGCTCACGCCGAGCTGGATCAATTTTTCGGGGCTCGGCGGCGCTTCGAGCGTTGCCGCCGTCGCCCGCGCCGCCGCGGCGATCCGCGACGGCCTGTGCGAGGTTGCGGTGGTGCTGGCCGCCGACGCGCAGACCAACGGCAACCGCTCCAGCTACGGCGCCTATCGCGGCGAATTCCAGGAGCCGACCGGCGTATTGAGTCCGCCCGCGAGCTTCGGGCTCCTGATGAACCGCTACGAACACCAGTTCGGACTAAAATACGAAGCGCTCGGCAAGATCGCGGTCACCCAGCGCGAGCACGCGCTCTTGAACGAGAACGCCTGCCCGAAACTCAAGAAGCCGCTCACGATGGAAGAGTATCTCGCCTCGCGCGTGATCGCCGATCCGCTGCGGCTGTTGGATTGCGTGATGGTCTGCGACGGCGCCAACGCGGTGCTGGTTACTTCCGCGGAACGGGCGCGCGATCTCGGCCTGAAGAAGACCGTGCGCATCGCGGGCTACGCGGAGCTGACCAATCACGGCGGCGACCAGGCGCTTCCCGACATGACCGAGTCGGGCTTCTCCAAGATCGCGCCCACAGTCTTTGCCCGCGCCGGAATGGCGCCCGCCGATATCCGCATGTTCCACCCCTATGACGACTTCACCATCGCGGTCGTGATGCAGCTCGAGGATTTCGGCTTCGCCGTGCGCGGCAAGGGTTGCGATTTTGTGCTGGCGACCGATCTGTCGTTCCGCGGCAAACTCCCGCTCAATACCGGCGGCGGGCAGATTTCCGCGGGCCAGCCGGGACTTGCCGGCGGCGGGCTCAATCTTGCGGAAGCCGTGCGCCAGATGTTCGGCGAGGGCGGCGCGCGGCAGGTGAAGGACGCGAGCACCGCGCTCGTCACCGGCATCGGCGTCATCCCCTATGGCCGCAACTGGACCGTGAGCGCGGGCCTGATTCTGGAGCAAATGACGTGAGCGAACCCGCCAAGCGCCCGGCGCCCAAGGAAAACGTTTTCGTCGATGCGCGGCCGTTCTGGGCCGGCGCGCGCGCCGGCAAGCTGGTGCTGCAATATTGCCGCGACAGCGGAAGGTTTCAGCATTATCCGCGGCCGGTGAGCATCTATACCGGCAGCCGCAATCTCGAATGGCGCGAGGTCTCCGGCCGCGGCACGATCTACGCCTGCAGCGTCGTGCGCATTCCCGGCCCGGGCGTCGAGGGCCGTCTACCGCTCTCGATCGCGATCGTCGAGCTCGAGGAGGGCGTGCGCATCATCGCCAATATCCTCGGGCGCAGACCCGAGGACGTGAAGATCGGCCAGCGCGTCGTGCTGGCCTGGGACACGCTCGACGGTGGCGTGCCGTATCCGGCGTTCAAGATCGTCGGCTGATCGCCCTCAATACGGGCAGATCACGTTCAACAGCGCTTGGCGCTTTTCCTTCAACACCACGTCGCGCGCCCGCGCGAGCGCACCGGGCAGGTCTTTCGGATTCTCCACCCGCTCGCCGTGGCCGCCGTGCGCTTTGACGATCTCTTCGCAGGCGAGGCTGGTCGGGAAATCGGCGAGGAAGCGGCCGTCGTCGCGGCCGGCGGCGCCCTTATCGAACATGGAAAGCGTCGCCCCGCGCACGGCGCCGTAGC
>JBGPVT010000239.1:0-2986 GCA_041491825.1 Xanthobacteraceae bacterium
CGGATAGACGCAATTCAATACGTAAAGCGGCACGCGCGATTTTCCGAACAGGTCCGCGAGATCGAACCGCGCAAGCGTGCGCAGCACGCCGTTGGTGAGCCCGCCCATCACGACGATGCCGATGTCGTCGAGATCGCCCGCGATGAATTCGTTGAGCTTTTCGTCGCGGATGAATTTTCGCGCCGCGGGCATGCGCTCCTCGACCTTCAATCGCTCCTGCACGAAGGTGACGGGCGGATGCGAAAGCTTGCCGTAGTCGAAACGCGGCGGGCCCGCGAGCCGGTTCAAGCCGGAATAGGCGCCGGGGCGATTGTCCTTCGCCGCGAACTCGCCGGTGACGTGGCAGGCGCGGATGCGCAGCTCCAGCATCACCGGCGCGTGGCTCGCTTCCGAAAGCTCGAAGCCCTTTTCGACGGCGCGCACGATCGTGGGGAGATCCGGGCGCGGATCGAGGAGCCACATCGAGGATTTCATCGCATAGGCATAGGAGCGTTCCTGGATCACGCTCGCGCCCTCGCCATAGTCCTCGCCGATGATGATGAGAGCGCCGCCGATCACGCCGGGAGACGAGAGGTTGGAGAGCGCGTCGGCGGCGACATTGGTGCCGACGATCGATTTCCAGGTGACGGCGCCGCGCAGCGGATAGTTGATGGAGGCGGCGAGCATCGCCGCCGCCGACGCCTCGTTGGTGCAGGTCTCGAGATGCACGCCGAGATCGCCGATAATGTCCTCGGCGTCGACCAGAACGTCGAGAAGATGCGAGACCGGCGCGCCCTGATAGCCGCCGACATAGGAGACGCCGGACTGCAGCAGCGCCTTGGTGACCGCGAGAATGCCTTCGCCGCGGAAGGTTTCGCCGCGGCCGAGCTTCAGCGCCTGCACTTCTTTCTTGAACGAGCGTTCCATGGATGCTTTCGCGAGGCCCTCACATCTTCGAGGGCAAGTATAACGCAAGGATCGAGCTCAGGCTTCCCTGTTTTGCGCGTTCCAGTGCTGTTCGAGATTCGAAATCAGCGCCGGGCTGAAATGGCAATGCGCCTGTTCGCGCGCGTAGACCGCCATGTAGCGCCGAAAGAGATCGAGCGGCTCTTGGCCGACGCGGAAGGCGCGGCGGTTGCTGGCGGCGCTGACGACGCCCGCGCTCGTGAGCCCCTCGATCACGCGATCAAGCGCCGCGTCCATCTCGGCGGGCGGCACCACTTCGTCGCAGATGAGCTTGCCTTCGGGGCTGTCGCAATCGAGCCTGCGCCCATACATGATCGCCTGGCGGGCGATGCGGTCGCCGACGAAACGCGGCAGGCGCAAATTGGCGGCTCCCGGAATGATGCCTTCCTTGCGCGCGGGCAGCGTCATGTAGGCGTCGCTCGCCGCGAGCACGTAATCCATCGTCAGCAAATACTGGCAGCCGCCGCCGATCGCGAAGGTATCGACCGCCGCGACCCAGGGCTTTTCGGCGTTCGGCCCGCTGATGTCGTCGGGCGCAAGTTGGGGCCTGGCGATGCCGCGAAAAATCTTGTTCACCGCGCCCATGTCGCGGCGGATGTACCAGAGGTAGCCGATCTTGCCGTGATAAAGATGCGTGAGGTTGATACCGCTGCAAAAAACGCGGCGGCCCTTGTAGTTCGGATGCTCGATTGCGCCGCCGCGCAAAACCGCGATCGAAGTTTCCGGATCGAGGGTGGCGAGATCGATCGCGATTTCCATCTCGTCGATCGTCAGCTCGTCCTCGGCGTTGAGGAAGCGCGGATGGGAGAGCGTGACGAACGCAGCCTTGCCGCGCCGCTCCACCGTCGCCGTTTTCATCGCGAGCGAACCATGGGCGAGAAAATGCGGGAGCTGTGCGAGCGATTCCGGCAGCGGCAGGAGCATGGCGTGGCAAAGATGCATTCCGGCGCGCGGGTGTTCGAGCAGGCGCGACAACAAAATTCCCTGGTCGATCTCGATGCCATCCTTGTCCTTCTGCGGACGCTCGGCTTCGGCGTCGACCTCCGCCGCCGTCGGCACGAGACCGCGAACAAGCACCGCCGCCTCGTAGACGAGCCGCTCGACGCGAACGAAACGGGCGTAGTTCATGGTGAGCAAGCGATAGAGTTCCTCGACGTGACGAAGCAGGAATTGATCGCGCGCCTCGCGGCCGATCTCAAAGATCAACGCGGCCGCGCGTTTCTCTTTCTCGTTGCGCGCCGGCTTCTTCGGCAGCGCCGCGAGCAAATCGGCGCCCGTCTTCCAGAAACGGGAAAAGATTTTGCTGTCGCCCTTGAAATCGGCGGAGGCACTCGGCGGCGCTCTGAGCCAGGAAGCAACGATGTCCTCAGGCAAGCCCGCCTGCCGGAGCGTTTCGCCGGCGCTAGGACGTTCGCTTGAAGTCGCAAGCTGTTGCATCGCTAGATCACGTTTTCGCGTTGGCCGTTCCCTCGGGCCGCTTCCCGGGCGTAAGATTACCCGACCGGGCGCTGCGGTCGAGGGCTTAGCACCTTAGGAACCGAAATCCCGCCCGCCGGTTGTAACAGGGTTCCGCGCCGACAGTCGTCAATGCCGCCCGAGCCACAGGAGCGTTTCATGAGCCGACAAGCCGCCGTGAAAAAAGCCAACCATTTCACCTCCATCAACCCGGCCACCGGCAAGGAAATCGCTTCCTACGATGAGATGGAACGCGGCGAAGTTGCGCGCATCATCGAGCAGGCGAACGCCGCCTTTCTCGATTGGCGGAAGAAAAGCTTTGCCGAGCGCGCGAAGCCGATGAAGGCCGCGGCGAAAATCCTGCGCGACAAGGCGAGCGAGTTCGGCCGCCTGATGGCGGAGGAAATGGGCAAGCCGATCAGCGACGGCATCGCGGAAGCGCAGAAATGCGCCAGCGGTTGCGACTATTTCGCGGAGAACGCGGAAAAATTCCTGGCGCGCGAGGAAATTGCGACCGACGCCGCGAAGAGCTTCATCACCTATCAGCCGCTCGGCGTCATCCTCGCGATCATGCCGTGGAATTTTC
>JBGPVT010000240.1:0-2979 GCA_041491825.1 Xanthobacteraceae bacterium
AAGAAAAGCGCCGACGAGGCCGCGGCCGATTTGCGGCGGCGGCTGTAATCTTCGCGGACGTGGGCGGAAAGCGGGCCTCCGGGCGCGCGCGGCCATCGGACGGCCAAAATTCACGCATTACTGGACCCGGCCGCCGCAAAACACTTGCCCGCCATATATTTACAAAGCCGCGACGCGCGGCGAAAGTCGCCCCGTATGAAGAGCCTCCGAATGAACCGCCAACCGCGATCGGCGCGGGCGACGAAGAAGGCGTCGGCCTTCGCGCTCGCCGGACTCACGCTGCTCGCCACCGCGGTTTCGTTCGCGGCCTTCGAGACGGCGCTGCCGCCGGCGCTGGCGCAGCAGGCCGCCGGCGTCTTCGTGCCTGGATTTTGGGATCCGAAGCGCCGGCCGGAACGGCCGGAGAGCGGGCGGCTCACCGCCATCCGTTTCCTCACCGAGGAGGACTATCCGCCCTTCAACTTCAAGGGGCCGAACGGCCAGCCGGCCGGCTTCAATGTCGACCTCGCGCGCGCGATCTGCACCGAGCTCAATCTCGTCTGCACGATCCAGGTGCGCCGCTTTAACACCCTCATCGATTCGCTGAATGACAATCGCGGCGACGCGGTGATCGCCTCGCTCGCCATCACCCCGCAGAACCGCGCCCGCGCCGATTTCACCGACCGCTATTACCGCACGCCCGCGCGCTTCATCGCCCGCAAGGAAGTGCTGCTCGACCAGATCACGCCGGAGGCGATCGCCGGCCGAAAAGTCGCCGTCGCTTTCGGCACCGCGCACGAAGCGTATCTGCGCGATTTCTTTCCGGAGACCGTGATCCGGTCCTACCCGAACGTGGAGACCGCGCTCGCCGCCCTGAAGCGGGCCGAGGTCGAGATGATGTTCGGCGACGGCGTGACGCTCGCCTATTGGCTGAACGGCACGGGCTCGGGGAATTGCTGCGTCTTCCGCGGCGGCCCCTTCACCGAGAGCCGGTACTTCGGCGAGGGGGTCGGGATCGCGGTCAAACGCGGCAACGAGAATTTGCGCCGCGCGCTCGATTACGCGCTGTTCCGGGTGTGGGAAAAGGGCACCTACACCGATCTATACTTGCGCTATTTCCCCATCAGCTTCTATTGAGCGGCGTCAGGAGCGATAGGATGCCGGCCGACGCCGCGCGCGCGATGGATTTGAGGGAGGCGGCGGAGAATTCCGCCGCTTGGCCGTTCGAGGAAGCGCGGAAGATCGTCGCCCGGTTGAAGCGGGCGCCCAAGAACGCGCCCAAGAACGAGGTGATTTTCGAAACCGGCTACGGCCCTTCCGGCCTGCCGCATATCGGCACCTTCGGCGAGGTCGCGCGCACGACGATGGTGCGTCACGCCTTTCGCGTGCTCACCGACGATAAGGTGAAGACCCGGCTGATCGCTTTTTCCGATGACATGGATGGCCTCCGCAAGGTGCCGGACAATGTGCCGAACAAGGAATTGCTGGAGCCGCATCTCGGCAAGCCCTTGACGGCGGTGCCGGATCCCTTTGGCACGCACAAGAGCTTCGGCGAGCACAACAATGCCCGTCTCCGCGCCTTCCTCGACCATTTCGGCTTCGATTACGAATTTCTCTCCTCGACCGAATGCTACCGATCCGGCCGCTTCGACGCGGCGCTCCTGAAGGTGCTCGCGCACTACGAGAAAGTGATGGCGATCATGCTGCCGTCGCTTCGCGAGGAGCGCGCGCAGAGCTATTCGCCGTTTTTGCCGGTCAGCCCGCAGAGCGGAATCGTGCTGCAGGTGTCGGTGATCGCCCATGACGCCAAGGCCGGCACCATTACCTATGAAGACCCGGAGACCAAGAAGCCGGTGACGACGCCGGTCACCGGCGGCCATTGCAAGCTGCAATGGAAGCCGGACTGGGCCATGCGCTGGATCGCGCTCGGCGTCGATTACGAAATGGCCGGCAAGGATTTGATCGATTCGGTGAAGCTCTCCGGCGAGATTTGCCGCGCGCTCGGCGGCACGCCGCCGGAAGGCTTCAACTACGAGCTCTTCCTCGACGAAAAAGGCCAGAAGATTTCGAAGTCGAAGGGCAACGGCCTCACCATCGAGGAATGGCTGCGCTATGCGAGTCCTGAAAGCCTTTCGCTCTTTATGTACCGGGAGCCGAAGGCGGCGAAGCGGCTTTACTTCGACGTGATCCCGCGCACGGCCGACGAATATCAGCAATTTCTACAAGGCTACGAGCGGCAAGACGTGAAGCAGCGGCTCGGCAATCCGGTCTGGCACATTCATTCGGGCCGTCCGCCGAAGCCGGAAATGCCGGTGCCGTTCTCGATGCTGTTGAGCTTGGTGACCGCTTCGAATGCGGAAAACGCCGATACGCTCTGGGGCTTCATCGGCCGCTACCGGCCGGGGGTGACGCCCGAGACGCATCCGAAGCTCATCCAGCTCGTCGAATACGCGATCCATTATTTCCGCGACTTCGTGCTGCCGGCGAAAAAATTCCGTGAGCCGGCGGATACCGAACGCGCGGCGCTCATCGATTTGCGCGACGCGCTCTCGCAACTGCCGGCCGATTCACCGGCCGAGAAAATTCAGGACGTCGTCTACGAAGTCGGGCGGCGGGAGCCGTTTCTCGACAAGACCGGCAAGATCAAGACCAAGGACGGCAAGCCCGGCGTCGCGCTCGACTGGTTCAACATGCTCTATCAGGTGCTGCTCGGCCAGGAGAAGGGCCCGCGCTTCGGCTCTTTCGTCGCGGTCTATGGTGTGCAAAACACCATCGATATGATTGACGGTGCGCTGGCGCGATCGGCGCATCATGGTCCACGGAATTAAGCTCGCGCGTCAGCGCAACATCTCGACCTTGCCGTCGAGCGCCATGAGGCCGATTTCCACGTCCAGGTCGGCGTGTCGTTGGGCCACCTGGTCGCGGAATTCCTTCAGCGCGTAACGGTGCATTTCAGTCTCGATCAGCTTGTCGGCGGTCTTGGCCAGGCCATAGGCGATC
>JBGPVT010000241.1:0-2958 GCA_041491825.1 Xanthobacteraceae bacterium
GCGCCCATGTTCTCGAACTTGTCGGCGAGCTCGATCTCCTTGGCGACGGTGACGCCGTCCTTGGTGATGCGCGGCGCGCCGTACGACTTGTCGAGCACGACGTTGCGGCCCTTGGGGCCGAGCGTCACGCGAACCGCGTTGGCGAGAATGTCGACGCCGTGCAACATCCTGTCGCGCGCATCAACTCCGAATTTTACGTCCTTAGCAGCCATTTTTGTTCTCCGTTTCAGTTTCCGTCACCCTGAGGTGCGAGCCGCGAAAGCGGCGAGCCTCGAAGGGCGACATTTTGTGGATGACGACGTTGTTAGGCGGCCTTCTTGCGGGCGACGACCTGTTCGATCACGCCCATGATGTCGCTCTCTTTCATGATCAGATATTCGACCCCCTCGATCTTGACCTCGTTGCCCGACCATTTTCCGAACAGCACCCGGTCGCCCTTCTTCAGATCGATCGGAATAAGCTTGCCGGCCTCGTCGCGGCCGCCGGGACCGACGGCGATCACTTCTCCCTCGGAAGGCTTCTCTTTGGCGGTATCCGGAATGATGATGCCGCCCGCGGTCTTATCGTCGGCGTCGATGCGGGTCACCACGATGCGGTCGTGAAGCGGACGGAATTTCATCGGTATCTCCTGAATTGTTGGCTTGTTCGCGAGCGCGAGGTTCCCGCGCTTGGCTATTTTGTCGATGTTGCATTCCTGAAAATTACAAGAAAGAAACCGCACCTCATCGATGCGGAGGTAGCGTTCAATAAGTTGGATTGAAGGCCCGGCCGCCTTGCGACAGCGGCTCGATCGACCTGCATATAGGTACGATGAAGCGGGATTACAGGAGGCTTCCACCGGCTTATCGCGCTATTCGCCTTGGATAACCCGGATATCGACGTTCGACGCGGCGCCGGGCCAGAACGACGACATTCTGACGGATGAAATGGCATTGGAGTGCCATGACTGTCGAAGCGACCCATTCGATTCCCCGCCCGTTCAAAACGCCCTAAAACCCGCCTCTGTCAGTTCGTAGGTGTAGCGGTCGCGCGTTTTAATTTTGATCCAATTGTTTTCGACCGCCTTGTTTATTCCCCGCTGAAAATCGGCGTCTCTCACCACGGCGAAGTGATTGCGTCGAAGTTTGCCGCCCGGAGGAATTTTATATTTTGAAAAAACACCGACGATTTGGCGCCCTACATCTTCATCGGACGGGGCCGCGGTCGAAATCATGTGAATACCTGTATGCGTTGGTGACTTGGCTCGAGTTTAGGCCGCTCGATTTTCGCGCGGGCGCAGGCGGTCGTTCAATCGAAGGGTCTTCATAATTTCCATTCCGCAATGATTGCACTTGTAGGTGATGTCATCGTGGCCGTTACCGAACACGACCGGAGTAACGGAGGTCACAACCATTTTGGCGGTGCATTGGGGGCATTTCCCCCTCGCTTTCGCGAGTGGCCATGCCGTTTGGATAATCATGGTATTGCCTTTCGCCCGACACTAGGTTCGGTGCGAGGACAAAGGAAACCCGGATAGGTCCCTGTCGGGAGTTGGAGTGAAGGCCCGAACGCTTTGCGTTGGCGCTTCGATCCAGATTTAGATGCGCCTCTTCGCGCCTGATGTCGAGACAAATCGACTGGTGAGATTGTGGCTGGAAAGCGCGTTTAGGCGGCCTTCTTTTTCTTTCGTCGCGCCGCTGGCCGCCGCGATCTAGCAGCCGCCGCATGGATGCGCCGCATCCAGCGTCTGAAGCTCCTGCGGCGTGAGCGTCAGCGAAAGCGCGACGGCGTTCTCCTTCACATGCGCCGGCGAGCCGGATTCGGGAATGGCGATCACGTTGCCGCCGCGGATGGCCCAGGCGAGCGCCACCGCGGCCGCCGAGCAACCGTGTGCCGCGCCGATATTGGCAAGCATGGGGTCGCGCACCAGATTGTCGCCGAGCGGCGTATAGGCCATCACCGGCATGCCGCGCCGCGCGCACCACGGCAAGAGATCGCGCTCGATGCGACGGTCGCCGAGGCTGTAGCGGACCTGATTGGTCGCGCAGCGATCGCCGTGCGGAACGCGGAAGAGCTCTTCCATGTCGCCGACGTTGAAGTTGGAAACGCCCCAGGCGCGTATCTTCCCGGCCGCGCGCAGATCTTCAAACGCCGCCACGACGCCGGCGAGATTTTCGCCGCCTCGCCAATGCAGCAGGTAGAGATCGAGATGATCGGTGCCGAGGCGGGCGAGGCTCGCCTCGCAGGCGCGCGCGACGCCATTTCCCGCCGTGTGATGGGGCGGCACTTTGGAGACTAGGAATACGCGGTCGCGCTGGCCGGCGATCACGCGGCCGATCAATTCCTCGGCGTGCCCGCCGCTATACACCTCCGCCGTGTCGATCAACGTCATCCCCAGCGAAAGGCCTATGCGGAGCGCCTCTTCCTCATCGGCTTGCGGATGTCTTCCCTGCGCGAGATGCCAGGAGCCCTGACCGAGCGCCGGGACGAGAGTGCCATCGGGCAATTTGACCGTGCGCGCGGCCGCGGCCAGCGCCGACGCGCTCGATAGCGCCGCGATCATGGCGCCGACGGGGAGCGATGCGCCAAGCGCCGCGCAAAGCCCGTTAAATTCACGCCGGCTCAGCGATGGCGGGTTCCGGTCTTCGATCTTCATGAGGTGATCCTTTGCGCTATGCGGGCCAATCGTTGCCGCGAACGACTTGATCGTGC
The DNA here is from genome assembly GCA_041491825.1 of Xanthobacteraceae bacterium. Classification (GTDB taxonomy): domain Bacteria; phylum Pseudomonadota; class Alphaproteobacteria; order Rhizobiales; family Xanthobacteraceae; genus Palsa-892. Next base: position 2,692 of record JBGPVT010000241.1, read on the forward strand.
ACGGCAAATCAGGAGCTGACGAGCCCCCGCAAGATCACGAATCGTCGAGCGCGCGCCGGAAAGCGGATTTTCGGGATTCCATCGATAGCGGAGCGTCTCACGGCCCCTCTCGGATATGGGGCCAGTCCCCTAACGACTAAAAGTCGGCACAATTCCGGTAAGGGTCGGAAGCGGAAGCAGCGATGCTCAGCGCGTTATGTCGGCTTTTACTCCAAAAGCAGACTCGGATTTACGACGTTCTCTAACGCACGCGTGCACAAATTCCGC
>JBGPVT010000242.1:0-2950 GCA_041491825.1 Xanthobacteraceae bacterium
AGGTGCGGCCGGCCTTCAGGCCGAGCTTGTCGAGCGCATCGAGCATCTCGTTCTTGTCCTCGATGGTGAAGCGCGGCAGCGAAAGCTGCACGCGGCCTACCGCGAAGCCGTCGCCATAGAGCCAGCTGGCGACACCGGAGAATTCATTCGCGCTCGCGGGCTTGTCGTTGGTCGTGACCACGACGAGCGAGAATCGGCTGTTTTTGTAGGGCAGGTCGACGGCGACGAAGCGGCCGTCCTGGCGGAAATCGACCCGCGCGAACAGCTTCGCCATCATCTGCACGTCGAAATCGGTGCCGCCGAGAAGGTGGAACGGCTCGGTATGTGTCGCGCTTTTCGCGAACTGGTCGAGCCAGGTGCCCTTGAAGTAGAGGGCGTCGAGCGCGACGATGCCGGGCATCTTCGGGCCCTGGTCGATGATTGAGGGGATCAGGCCCTTGGTTTTCTCCGAAACCCAATCGTTGATCGCCTTGATGGTGGCGGGATCGGAAAGGTCGTCCTGCGTGACGCGGGCGCCAGTCGCGCGGAGCTTCCGCAGCGCCTCCTCGACGGGCTCGGATTTGGGATCGAACACGATCCAGTTCGCGAGCTTCAGGATCGTGTCCTTATCCTCGACGCCCTTGCCGAGCTTGGTGACGAGGGCGCGCAGATTTTCGAGATCGGCCGCGGCGGCGTTGGGGTGCTCGGCGTCGAAGCCGAGCGTCTTGTAGAGCGCCGCGCGCATCGGGGCGTCGGCGCCGACATCGAGGAGCGAAAGCACCGCGGCGAGGCTCGCGGGCGAGACCACGAGGTTGGTGCCGGCGCCGCGCTCGTTCGCGAGCTGCTGGATCAGTTGCAGCGATAGCCGCGATTGCGCCGCGAGCACGCGATCGCCGGGCGCGTGTTCGGCGGCGCCGAGCGCGATGGCCGAGCCGCAGAGAAGAGCCGCGGTGGCGGCCGCGGCGACGGATTTCCTGAACATGCTAGCTCCGTTTCGGTTCTGTCGGCCCATGCAGACGAGCTTTTCGTGCGACCGTGGCCCAATTTTAGCCCAATCTTGACCGCGCCGGGGCAAGGTGCCACGAGAACCTGCATGAGTCAGAAAATTACGCTGAGCTCGGAAGCAATGGTGGCGGCGGCCGAACGCGAAATCGAAACCGTTCCGGCCGCGGAAGCGATCAAGCTCCTGGGCCGAAACAACGTGGTTTTCGTCGATATTCGCGACATTCGCGAGCTCAAGCGCGAGGGCAAAATTCCCGGCGCGTTTCATTGCCCGCGCGGCATGCTCGAATTCTGGATCGATCCGCAATCGCCCTATCACAAGGCGGTGTTCGCGGATGAAAAGAAATTCATCTTCTTCTGCGCCGGCGCCAAGCGCTCGGCGCTGGCGACGGAGACGGCGCAGCGGATGGGATTAAAGCCGGTCGCGCACCTCGCCGGCGGCTTCGGCGCCTGGAAGAAAGCGGGCGGACCGGTGGAGATGGAAGAGAAGAAATAGTCCTCCGGCGCGGCGCGCCAAATTTGATGAACGAACTTTGCCTTCGCAAAGTGCGATAATTGGAAAAATAACAGATAGAAAGCTCGGGAGATCGGCATGTGTCAGCAATGGTTATCGGTAGCCGGGCATCTACTCGAACTGGTCGGCTTTCTGTTCATCGCCTTTGAATTGCGCAATCTGTTCAGGCGCAAATCGCCGCGAGAATGGCTGTTCTCGATGGGTGTCGTCCTGGTGGTTGTCGGGATGCTCGGACAAACCGCGGGTGGCTGGGTCGGCAGAATTCCACTCGATTTTTTTAAGAGCTGCTACTAGGTCGATGGCGCAAGGCCAAGCGACCTAAAGCCATGAAACCCGGCGTTCACCCGCCGGGTTTTTCGTTATGGGGCGTGTTCGTAGGCAGACATTGCGGTGGAAGGGTTCCGTCCCCATTTGATGCCCTGGAGAGGGCGGTCATGGCCGGAAATTACAGTTTTGCTGACACTTTGAATTCGCGGCGCGAGCGGGTGGATCGGCTCGACAGGCTATCGCGGCTTCTCGATATCGCCTTCACGGTGCCGGGAACGAATATTCGTTTCGGCGCCGAGGCCATCATGCGGCTGGTGCCGGGGATCGGTGACGCGGCGGCGTCCGCGCTCTCCTGTCTCATTCTCTATGAGGCGCACCGGCTCGGGGCTTCGCGCCGGGTGATGATCCGGATGGCCGGCAACGTCGCGATCGAGGCCGCGGCCGGCGCGGTGCCGGTCCTTGGCGATTTGTTCGATGTCGCCTTTCGCGCCAATCGTCGCAATGTCCAGATTCTGCGCGAACATTTCGGTCTCGAAATCGTCGAGGAAGCGCGCGAAATCTAAGTACTGCGGGCCTGCACTCCTTTTGCAGCGCATCATCGGCGGCGGCGCCGGCCTTCGGCTCCGCCGCCATCTTTATTCCGGGCGGGGCGAAGTTTTTATGTTGTTGACGCCCGATCGCTTTCCTCGAAAGATGAGCAGACAAGAACAACGGGGAGGCTCCCATGGAAAATTTTCTACGCCCCTGGTCGGCGCAACTTCTGAGCGTCTTGCGCATCGTGGCGGGGCTTATCTTGCTTCATCACGGCACATCGAAATTTCTCGGCTTTCCGGCAACCCAGTTCACCGGTGTTTCGCCCACGACGATGGTCGGCGCAGCCGGCGTCCTTGAGCTGATCGGCGGCGCGCTTTTGGTCATCGGGCTGTTCACGCGTCCGGCCGCGTTCATTGTTTCTGGCATGACGGCGGTTGCTTATTTCTACGCCCACTTGCCGCGCAGTTTTTTCCCGTTTCTCAATGGCGGCGAGACCGTGATCCTTTTCACCTTCGCGCTGCTTTATATCGCCGCGGCTGGCGGCGGCGCCTGGAGCGCCGACAAGATGTGGCGGAAGACGAAGGACTGAAGAAGAAATCTAAAGTCGCGCATTAGCGTCACCCTGAGGTGCCCGCCACCGATGTCGCATAAATG
>JBGPVT010000243.1:0-2811 GCA_041491825.1 Xanthobacteraceae bacterium
CGGATGCAGTAGCGGTCATAGCAATCGCCGTTCTTGCCGACCGGAATATCGAAATCGAATTCGGCATAGCATTCGTAGGGTTGCGCCTTGCGGAGGTCCCAAGCGGCACCGGAGCCGCGCACCATGACGCCGGAGAAGCCCCAGGCCCAGGCGTCTTCCAGTTTCACCACGCCGATATCGACGTTGCGTTGCTTGAAGATGCGGTTGTCGGTGAGCAGCCCCTCGATATCGTCGCAGACCTTCAGGAACGGATCGCAAAACGCGCCAATGTCGTCGATGAGCTTTTGCGGCAAATCCTGATGCACGCCGCCGGGACGGAAGTAGGCCGCGTGCATGCGCGAGCCCGACGCGCGCTCGTAGAATACCATCAGCTTCTCGCGCTCCTCGAAGCCCCAGAGCGGCGGCGTGAGCGCGCCGACGTCCATGGCTTGGACCGTAACATTGAGAAGGTGCGAGAGCAGCCGGCCGATTTCCGAATAGAGCACGCGGATCAATTGTCCGCGCCTGGGTATTTCGATGCCGAGCAGCCGTTCCGTCGCCAGGCAGAAAGCGTGCTCCTGATTCATCGGCGCGACATAATCGAGCCGGTCGAAATAGGGCATCGCCTGGAGATACGTCTTGTATTCGATCAATTTCTCCGTGCCGCGGTGTAAAAGCCCGATATGTGGATCGAGGCGCTCGACCACTTCGCCGTCAAGCTCCATCACGAGGCGGAGAACGCCATGCGCCGCCGGATGCTGCGGCCCGAAATTGATCTGGAAATTGCGGAGCGCGCTTTCGGCCATCAATCCGCTCCCGCCAGCACCTGCGCGCGCTTTGTTTTCTCCGCGACGCGGGCGTTGAATTTGTCCCACTTCACGATGAAGCGCTCGTGTTCGCCGCCGCCGATCTTGTCGATGCCGTCGTGACCGCTGACGCGGAAACGAACCTTCGGCCCCTCGACGCCGACGCACTCGGCCTCGACCGTGATCGTCATGCCGACGGGCGTCGCGGCGTCGTGAGAAAAGTCGACATGCGTCCCGAGGCTTCCCTCGCCCGGGTCGAGATGCTCGGCGAGAAGCTCGATGCAGACCCATTCGAAGAGGCCGACCATGAAGCCCGTTGCGAAGACTTCCGGCATGGCCTGCAAGTTCGCGGCCTCCGGATACAAAAACGGCACCGTCTTATTCCGCGGCACCTTGAAGGAGAGCGTGTGCTTCAAGCCGGGCTTCAGCGTCGGTTTCATGCCGCGCCCTTCCCGTTGCCGTCTTTCGCCTTCTCGTCGCCGGGCAAGCCGTATTCGGTGCCTTCCCACGGCGAAAGGAAATCGAAATTGCGGAATTCCTGCGGGAGCTTCACCGTCTCGTAGACCACGCGCTTTTGCTCGTCGTCGTAGCGCACCTCGACGAAGCCGGTGAGCGGAAAATCCTTGCGCAGCGGATGGCCATCGAAGCCGTAATCCGTGAGCAGGCGGCGGAGTTCCGGATGGCCGGTGAAGAGAATGCCGTAGAGGTCGTAGGCCTCGCGCTCGAACCAGTTGGCCCCGGGATAGACCGGACAGATCGACGGTACCGGCGTCGCCTCGTCGGTTTCGACCTTCACGCGCGCGCGAAGATTATGTTTCGGCGAAAGCAGATGATAGACGACGTCGAAGCGGTTCTCGCGCTCCGGCCAATCGACGCCGCAGACGTCGATGATGCTCCAGAACCAGCAGCGCGGATCGTGGCACAAAAGGCGCGCGACATCCTCGATCGCCTCGCGCTGAGCGTGGATCGTGAGTTCGCCGTGAGCGATCTCGAAACCGCGCACCGCGTTGGGGAGCGTGCGGCTCAAGTGTTCGCCGATCTCGCGCAGCTTTTCTTCCATGCAAACCGCCCTCAGCGCTCGATGGTGCCGGTGCGGCGGATTTTTTTCTGCAACAGAAGCACGCCGTACAACAGCGCTTCCGCGGTCGGCGGGCAGCCAGGGACATAAATGTCGACCGGCACGATGCGATCGCAACCTCGCACCACCGCGTAGGAGTAATGATAATAGCCGCCGCCATTCGCGCACGAGCCCATCGAGATCACATAGCGCGGCTCCGGCATTTGGTCGTAAACCTTGCGCAGCGCCGGCGCCATCTTGTTGGTGAGCGTGCCGGCGACGATCATGACGTCCGATTGGCGTGGAGATGGACGCGGCGCGGCACCGAAACGTTCTACGTCGTAACGCGGCATCGACATCTGCATCATCTCGACCGCGCAGCAGGCAAGACCGAAGGTCATCCACATCAAGGAGCCGGTGCGCGCCCAATTGATGAGATCGTCGGTGGCCGTGACGATAAAGCCCTTGTCGCCGAGCTCGTCGCTAAGCCCCGAGAAAAACGGGTCGCGTTCCGCGACCGCACCGCCGGAGCGCGGATCGATGATCCTGTTCGCCGCGGGAGCGATCAATCCCATTCCAGCGCTCCCTTTCTCCATTCATAGACGAAGCCGATGGTGAGCACCGCCAAAAACACCATCATCGCCCAGAACCCGAAAGCGCCGAGTTCCCCGAACGTAATCGCCCAAGGAAACAGGAATGCGACTTCGAGATCGAAAATGATGAACAGGAGCGCGACGAGGTAGAAGCGCACGTCGAATTTCATGCGCGCGTCGTCGAAGGCATTGAAGCCGCATTCATAGGCCGAAAGCTTCTCGGGATCGGGCCGCGAAAAGGCGACCAAAAACGGCGATACCAAGAGCGCAAGCCCGATTACGGTCGCAATGCCGATGAACACGACGACGGGCAGATAGTCCTGGACCAGGGCGTCCATGGGAGCCTCGCGCGGGCGCTCTCCCGGCACCGCCCCCA
>JBGPVT010000244.1:0-2787 GCA_041491825.1 Xanthobacteraceae bacterium
CCGGCCGCAACTCGGTCCCGGCATCAAGGAGCGCTTCGCCTTCGCCGCCACGGTGACGAAAGAAGCCGGCGCCGCCGCGCGGCATCGCTGCGGCCTTGCGCGCGATCACATCCGCAAGACGGTTCAGCCCGGCACGATCGTGGCATTGCCGACGGCGCCCAGCATATCGCCGTTCGCCGATACGCCCGCCGACGCGCTCGATACCTTCCGCACCCGCGTGATGCGTCTCACTTGTATCGCCGGCGTTTCCGGGCAGCCGCACGTGACGATCCCGATCGGCACGGTGGCGGGATGCCCGGTGGGACTCTCGTTCATCGGCTGGCCCGGCGCCGACGAAGCACTGCTCGATGTCGCGGTTGCGGTGTCGCGCTATTGCGGAATTGCCGGCTAAGGGTCTACCGGGCCTCGGCGGCGTTATTCGCCGCTTTTGTCTACAGCGCGTAAAGTGCTGCAAGAATTTTTTTCGCCATGCCGAAGGGGTCGATCGACGCGCGTCCCCGCGCGTCCATGTTGAGCGCGAAGATGAACACGAAATCGCCGCGCTCCACCCAACCCGCCGACCAGCCGACATTCGGCGCCCCCTTCAGCGGAAGCGCGGTCTTGGCGCGGATGATGGCGTCCCCGGTCCGCTCGGCGATCATCACCTCCTTCACGATCGTCTCGGCGCGCTTCGAGACGGGGAGCGCGCCGCGGTAGAGCCGCGCGAGGAAATCGAGCTGTTCGAGCGCCGAAATGCGGAGCCTCGTCCCCCGCCAAAGGCGCGCGAGGTCATCGTCGATCTCCCGGTTGCCATAGTCGAAGCGCGCCACGTACTCGCGCAACCGCGCCGCGCCGACCCGCGCCGCGATCAGCTCGTCGACCCAAAGCGCGGAAGCGCGATAGGCGGCAGCGAGCGAAAGGTCGCGGTTCCGTTCCTCGCGTTCGCGTTTAACGCGATCCCAAACGAAGGTAGTGCGCTCGTTCTCGATCGCGTTCGAGTCGAACGCGGCAAGCAGGTTCACGATTTCGAAACTCGCGCCCGGCGCCATGGCAATGGCGCTGCGCGAGCGATTGACGAGCGTGAGCCGGTTCTGCCGCGTATGCAGGATCGCCATCGTGCCGTCGGTGCCGGCCTCGCGGAAGAAGCGCTCAAGTGCTGCCTCTTCCTCGAGGACCGGCGCGCTATCCTCGGCGAGAAGCGGCGCCGCGAAGGCGCTTCCGCCGGCGGCAAGCAACAGTTTCAGCGCGTCGCGGCGGTCCATCGCTTCACGGCCGGTCGAGGAGTGCCAGCATCTTCGCCGCCGCCTCGAATTCGGAGAAGCGCTGGGCGCGGCGGCTAAAAGCTTCCGCATCCTCGCCCCACTGGCGGACGTTCCAGTCCTCGTCCACGTGCGCCGCATTCCAGCCCTCGACGGCGGTGAGCCGGCCGCGTGCGTGCGCGAGCGCGATCAGCGCCGAGCCCGCGAGCGAGGCGAGCGAGGCAAGCGCCGCGAGCGCGAAGGGCGGCGGCCAATTCTCGACCTCGGCGCGGACGGCGGCGAGCGCCGCCTCGGGCTGGGCGACGAAGTTCACGCCTGCGGCGAGGATAAAGCGCGCGCCGAGCGCGCTATGCGCCCATTCCAGGATCGGATCCCAGTGCACCGCCTGCAGCGCCACCAGGCCCTCCGGCTCGCCGGCGCGGTAGAGCACGTGATCGGAGGACGCGTAGCGGACGATCTCCTCGCGGATTGACGCTGCTTCCTCAGAAACGCGGTCGATCGCGAGATTGGCGAGCCGCGTGAGCGGCATTTTCGCGGGATCAATCTCGCTTTCCTGCGCCGCCCACTCGGTGGCAATCGCCTGCGCAAGCGCGCGCGAAGGCAACACCAGCCGCTTCTTCGCCGGCGTCCGCGCCGTCTTGCCGTCGAGTAAAAGTGCGAAGCCCGCGTCCGTTTCGCCCGCCGTCGCCTGCTTGTAGAATCGCTTCACGCGCGGCGGTCGCATTCCGCGCCGCGCGGCCTCCATCGGATTGCCGCTTTCCTTGGCGAATTTCTCGAGCATCTCGCGGTCCACTTTACTCCTCCGGCGCGTCGACGATCGGATCGTATTCGCTGGCGTCGAAGCCGAGCAAATTCCACGTCTGCTGCATGTGCGGCGGCAACGGCGCGGTGACGTCGATCGTCCCCTTCCCGCTCGGATGCGGGATCACGAGCCGGCGCGCCAGCAAATGCAGCCGGTTCTGCATGCCGCCGGGCAATTCCCAGTTCTCCTTCTCGAAATATTTCGCATCGCCGACGATCGGATGGCCAATGATCTGGCAATGCGCGCGCAATTGGTGGGTGCGGCCGGTGACGGGTTTGAGCGACAGCCACGAAAGCTTCTGCGCCGCCTGGTCCACCACCGCGTAATAGGTGACGGCGTGGCTCGCCTTTTTCTCGCCGTGCTCGGCGATCCGCATCAATTCGCCCTCGGGCCCGCCGCCCTTGGCGAGATAGGTGGAGATGCGGCCCTGTTTCGGCTTCGGCACGCCGACCACGAGCGCCCAATAGATTTTCCGCGCCGAGCGCGAGCGGAAGGTTTTCGCCAGCGCCGCCGCGGCGAGCCGGGTCTTCGCGATCAAGAGAACGCCGGAGGTGTCCTTGTCGAGCCGGTGCACGAGGCGCGGGCGCTGGCCGTCGCGTTCGCGCAGCGAATCCAGCATGCCGTCGACATGCCGCACCGTGCCCGAGCCGCCCTGCACCGCAAGCCCCATGGGCTTGTTCAGCACCAGAACTTCGCGGTCTTCGTAGAGCGTAATGGAGCGGAGAAATTCGGCATCACTTTTTTCCC
>JBGPVT010000245.1:0-2785 GCA_041491825.1 Xanthobacteraceae bacterium
GGCGCTCAAGGCCTTCGCCCGCGCCGTCTGCGGCTTGCCGGAGGTGCGCTGCGCGACCTATGCCGGGCTCGCCGATTTCATGGACAAGCTCGATGCCGCGACCCTCGAGAGCTATCGCAAGGGCGACTTCGAGCACCGCGCAGCACCCGAGATCGATATCTCGAGTGCCTTCGCGCGATCATCGAAGCCTTAGAGCATGATCCCGAAAAAGCCTGCCCCGGACTTGATCCGGGGTGGGCTTTTTCGGAAAGGATCATGCTCCAATAAAACGTTAGGCCGCGACCTGTGCCGCCTCCCAGCCGAGCATGGCGCGCTTGCGCGTCAATCCCCAGTGATAGCCGGTGAGCTTCCCGCTCTTGCCGAGAACGCGGTGGCAAGGAACCACGAACGACACCGGGTTTTTTCCGACCGCCGCACCCACCGCCCGCGAGGCCTTGGGATTGCCGAGCTTCTTCGCGATATCGGAATAGGTGGTGGCCCCGCCCATCGGGATCGACAACAGCGTCTCCCACACGCGGATTTCGAAATCGGTTCCGATCAGCACGACGCGGAGCGGCGTATCCGGCTTCCACAGTTTCGCATCGAAAATGCGTTGCGCATGGACCGCCGTGCGCGCGCTGTCTTCGGCGTAGCGCGCATTCGGCCAGCGCCCGCGCATGTCCTCGAGCGCGGCCTTCTCGCCTCCCCGGTCGGCAAAGGCGAGGCCGCAGAGGCCGCGCCCGGTTGTCATCACGAGCGCAAAGCCGAACGGGGAGGGATGAAATCCGTAGTAAACGGTCAGGCCCTCGCCGCCCGTCTTCCATTCGCCCGGCGACATCGCCTCGTGCGCGACGAACAAATCATGCAGCCGCCCCGGGCCGGAAAGCCCGACTTCGTAGGACGCCTCCAGGATATTCGGGCTCTCGCGCAGCACGCGGCGCGCGTAATCGAGCGTCACCGATTGCAAGAACGCCTTCGGTGACAGCCCGCACCAGCGGCGGAAGAGCTCCGTGAGCGTGCGGGCGTCGATGCCGGCCGCGCGCGCGATCACCTCAACCTCCGGCTGGTCGCGGAAATGTTCGGTGACATAGGCGATCGCGCGCTGCACGATTTCGTAATCGCTGGCGGCGCTATCGAACTCCACCGGGGCCAGTTTCACAGGGGCGAGTCTTTCAACGGCAAGCATGGGTCAACTCCATGCCGAGGAAGATAAGGCCAGTTTCCGCCAAAGCCACCCGATTTCGCGGGCCCTCAACGTTTGGCCGCCGCGAGCGCCGCACCCAGGCGCTTGGCGAGATCGCTCTTGTAGAGCGGCGGCAGGAAAGCGCCCACGATCAGGAATATGCCGCGCGAAATGAGCGCGACCCGCGTCACGCCATAGAGCTCGTCTTCGGTCTTCTCGAGCCGCACCCAGCGGGGATTAAAGTCGGTTTCGCGGGCAGCACCCTTGGCCGAAACCTGCCGCACCGAGAGCACGTTCGGGGTCATGCGGATATCCTCGTAGGCGCGCGCGTCGCGGTAATTGAGCCGAAAGGCGAGCCAAACAAGTGCCACGTCGAGGCCGAAGAACCCGAATACGGGCCAGGCGCCCATCATCAGGAACGAGATGCCCACGGCAAAGCTGACGGCGGCGAGCACGCTGATCACGATCGCAAAACCCCCGGGGCTCAGCGAGCGGTGCGGCGAAAGCCGCGCCTCGAAAAGAACGGGTTCGTGAAACGGGTTGCCTTTCTGCATCAACGCTCATTATACGGGAAAGATGCCGGCAATAAAAAATCAAAATCGCGGGAGGCGGCCCGCCGCGGGCAAGAAGCGGCGTCAAAGCGGCTCCTTACGGGCCTGGAAGGCCGCCGAAATCGAGGAAGCCTTCAAGCGATTCGCGCGGGCCAATCCCGAGCCGAAGGGGGAGCTTGCGCACGTCGACCCTTACACCCTGCTCGTGGCGGTGGTGCTGTCGGCGCAAGCGACCGATGCCGGCGTGAACAAAGCGACGCCCGCCCTGTTTGCCGCCGCCAACACCCCCGAAAAGATGGTGGCGCTCGGCGAGGAGAAACTCCGCGACTACATCAAGACGATCGGGCTCTATCGCGGCAAGGCGAAAAATATCATCGCGCTGTCGAAAAAGATCATCGCCGAACATGGCGGCAAGGTTCCGGGCCTACGCGAGGCTTTGGAAAGCCTGCCCGGCGTCGGCCGCAAGACCGCGAACGTCGTGCTCAACATCGCCTTCGGCGAGCCGACGATCGCGGTCGACACACACCTCTTTCGCGTCGCCAACCGCACCGGGCTCGCGCCCGGCAAGAATCCGCTGGAAGTGGAGCTGGGCCTGTTAGAGCGCGTACCCGAGCGGTTCAAGCGCCACGCGCACCATTGGCTCATCCTGCATGGGCGTTACGTGTGCAAGGCGCGGAAGCCCGAATGCCCGCGCTGCCTGATCAACGATCTCTGCCGCTGGCCGGAAAAGACCGTTTAGTCGGCGATCCGTGCGGCAAGTTCGGGTCGGGCGAGGTTCTCGCGCGCAATCTTCTTGTGCATGCGAACCATGAAGGCCGTCGCGAAGACCGGCGTGATCAGGTTGAGGATGGGAATAATGACGATTCCCGCGATCACGAGGCCGGCCAGAAAAACGCGGAGCGCATTCGCACGGCGCAACGCTCGCGCCTCGTCGATCGATCGAAACCGCATCGCCGCGAGTTCGAAATATTCGCGGCCGAGCAGATAACCGTTGGCGATAAAGAAAACGGCGATGTTCACGCCCGGCAGAATCAGGAGAACCAGCGCGACGAGGTTCACCAACAGCACAAGA
>JBGPVT010000246.1:0-2762 GCA_041491825.1 Xanthobacteraceae bacterium
GGAATGATCAATTTCGCCCATGGCGACGTCTTCATGGTGGGCGCTTTTCTCGCCCTGACCGCCTTTCTCGCCTTGCTCGCGATCGGCGTCACCGCCATCCCGCTCGCGCTTTTTCTCGTACTGATCATCGCGATGCTGCTCACGGCGCTTTACGGCTGGGCGGTCGAACGCCTCGCCTACCGGCCGTTGCGCGGCTCGCACCGGCTCGCGCCGCTGATTTCCGCCATCGGCATGTCGATCGTGCTGCAGAACTACGTGCAGATCGCGCAGGGCGCCCGCGTCAAGCCGCTGCCGCCGTTGATCCCGGGCGGCTACACAATCTGGGAGCACAACGGCTTCGCAGTGCAGGTCTCGAATGTGCAGATCATCATCGTGGTGACGACGCTCGCGCTGATGACCTTGTTTTCCTGGCTCGTTTCCGCAACAAAGCTCGGGCGCAACATGCGGGCCTGCGAGCAGGATTTGAAAATGGCCTCGCTCGTCGGCGTCGATATCGATCGCACCATCTCGCTCACCTTCGTGATCGGTGCCGCGCTCGCCGCGGTCGCCGGGATCATGTATCTGATTTATTACGGCGTGATCGATTTTTTCATCGGCTTCATCGCCGGCGTCAAGGCGTTCACCGCCGCCGTGTTGGGCGGGATCGGATCGCTGCCGGGCGCCATGCTCGGCGGGCTGTTGATCGGGCTCATCGAAACGTTCTGGTCCGCCTATTTCTCCGCCGAATACAAGGACGTCGCCGCGTTTTCGGTCCTCGTGCTGGTGCTGATCTTCATGCCGACCGGAATTCTCGGCCGGCCCGAGGTCGAGAAGGTCTGAGCGCTTGGCCGTACCGAGCGAGCCCGCCACGCGCACGCGCTCCGCAACACCCGATATTGCCGGCGCGCTGAAGGACGCGGCCCTCGCCGCTTTCGTCGCCTTCGGACTTTTCTCCTTGATGCTCGGACTGCGGACGGATACGGGCGGTACCGGCCGGCTCCAGGTTTTTCCGCGCCCGGGCTTGCTCGCCACCGCCGTGGCCGCGGTGTTCATGGGGCGGCTGTTGATCGCGCTGATCGCACGGAGCCATATCGCCGCCGATCTTGCGCGCTCGCTGCAAGCAAAAACCCCGGAATTCGAGAAGCTCGGCCGCTTCGCAGCGCCGGCGCTCTTGGCGCTCGCTCTGCTCGCGCCGGTTCTGTTCTATTCGAACCGCTATCTTCTCGATCTCGGCATTCTCGTTCTCACCTACATCATGCTCGGCTGGGGCCTGAACATCGTGGTCGGGCTCGCCGGCCTTCTCGACCTCGGCTACGTCGCCTTCTATGCGGTCGGCGCCTACTCCTATGCGTTGCTCGCGCAGAATTTCGGCCTGTCGTTCTGGATTTGCCTGCCGCTCGCGGGGATCCTCGCCGCCTTTTGGGGGGTGATGCTCGGCTTTCCGGTGCTGCGGCTCCGCGGCGATTATCTCGCGATCGTGACCCTCGCCTTCGGCGAGATCATCCGCATCGTGATCGTCAATTGGCAAAGTTTCACCAACGGCCCGAACGGGATTTCCGGCATTCCCCGCCCGAGCTTCTTCGGCATTCCGTTCAACGACAGCGAAGGAGGTTTCGCCGCATTCTTCGGCCTCGAATTCAATCCTGTTCATCGCATCATCTTTCTGTTTTATTTGATCCTGGCGCTCGCGCTGTTGACGAATTTCGTGACGCTGCGCTTGCGGCGGCTACCCATCGGGCGGGCCTGGGAGGCGCTCCGCGAGGACGAGATCGCCTGCCGCTCGCTCGGCATCAATACGACGAACACGAAGCTCACCGCCTTCGCCATGGGGGCGATGTTCGGCGGCTTCGCCGGCTCCTTCTTCGCGACGCGGCAAGGGTTCATCAGCCCGGAGTCGTTCGTTTTCATGGAATCGGCGCTGGTTCTCGCGATCGTGGTGCTGGGCGGCATGGGCTCGCAGCTCGGTGTTGCGGTGGCGGCCCTCGTCATGATCGGCGGCTTCGAGTTTTTCCGTCAGTTCGAGCAGTTCCGCATGCTCGTCTTCGGCGCCGCCATGGTTGCGATCATGGTCTGGCGCCCACGCGGGCTGATCGCGACGCGAACGCCTTCGGTGTTCCTGCGGGAAAAGAAGATCATCCCCGCGGACATCATCGATGAGGCGCGGCAATGAACGCGCAGGCCCGCGAAACCATCCTCGATACGCGGCACCTCTCGATGCGCTTCGGCGGGCTCGTCGCCGTCGACGATCTCTCCTTCGCAGCAAAGCGCGGGGAAATCACCGCCATCATCGGCCCCAACGGCGCCGGCAAAACCACCGTGTTCAACTGCATCACCGGATTCTATCAACCGAGCGAGGGCATGATCCGGATCAAGCACGCGGATGGAAAGGAATTCCTGCTCGAGCGCCTGCCGGATTTCAGGATCGCGGCTCGCGCGCGCGTCGCCCGCACCTTCCAGAACATCCGCCTGTTCGCCGGCATGACCGCGCTCGAGAACCTGCTCGTCGCCCAGCACAACCGGCTGATGGTCGCTTCGGGCTTCACGCTGCTCGGCATCTTCGGCTGGCCCGGCTATGTGCGAGCGCAGCACGCGGCGATCGAGAAAGCGCGCTTCTGGCTCGATCGCGTCGGTCTTTCGAGCCGTGCCGACGACCCCGCGGGCGCTTTGCCTTACGGTGCGCAGCGCCGCCTCGAAATCGCGCGCGCCATGTGCTCGGATCCCGTCCTCCTCTGCCTCGATGAGCCCGCCGCCGGCCTCAATCCGCGCGAAGCAAGCGAACTCAA
>JBGPVT010000247.1:0-2746 GCA_041491825.1 Xanthobacteraceae bacterium
CGGCACTCGCCGACATGATCCGCGCCAAGATCGACAGCGGCGAAAGCTTCGCCAAGGCCGTCCCCGGCGTCGCGGTCGAGCGGCGCGAAAAGCTAAAGCGGGGATCGAAGCCCGACGGCTTGGACCCGGGCGTGATTGCGCGCGTATTCGCCACCGCCGAAGGCAAAAGCGGGGTTTATGCCATCGACGACGGGCAGAGCCGCATCGTCTATCGCATCACCACGGTGACCGTGCCCCCCTTCTCTCCGACGCCCGCCGCCCTGAAGGCGATTGCGAACGGCTTCGAGGACGATCTTCTCGGCCAATACGTCATCCGCCTCGAAAACGATCTCGGCGTGAGCATCAACCAGGCGGCATTGCGCTCGGTCATCGGCGCCGACAGGAACTGAACGAGAATGGAAATCCTGCCCGGAGGGTCCGCTTTTGCGGCGCGCTACGCGGCGGGCGAGCCGCAGCTCGTCTGGACGACGCTCGTCGGCGATCTGGAGACGCCCGTTTCCGCCTTTCTGAAGCTCGCCGGCGGCAAGGCGATGAGCTTTTTGCTGGAATCGGTCGAAGGCGGCGCCGTGCGCGGACGCTATTCGATCATCGGGCTCGCTCCCGATCTCATTTTTCGCGCAAAGGGGGCGCGCGCGGAAATCAACCGCGAGGCGAGCACGAAGCCCGACGCCTTCGAGCCGTGCAAGCAGGAGACGCTTGCGGCGCTCCGCGACCTCGTCGCCGAATCGAAACTCGCGATCCCGCCCGAATTGCCGCCGATGGCGGCGGGCATTTTCGGTTATCTCAGCTACGACATGGTGCGGCTGATGGAGAAATTGCCGCAGCCGAACCCCGACCCCATCGGGATCCCCGACGCGATTCTGATCCGGCCGACCGTCATCGTCGTGTTCGATGCGGTCAAAGACGCGATGACCGTCATTTCGCCGGTGCGGCCGGAGAAGGGCGTGAGCGCGAAGGCGGCGCAAGCGCGCGCGACCGAGCGCCTCTCGGCGGTCGTCGACACGCTGGAGAAGCCGCTCGCGAAGCAGCCGCCGCAGCCGAATTTCGACCCGCTGCAAATCGCGACGCAATCCAACACCACGCCCGCCGAATTCGAGCGGATGGTGCTCGCCGCCAAGGAATACATCATGGCGGGCGATGTCTTTCAGGTGGTGCTGTCGCAGCGCTTCGAGGCGCCCTTCCCGCTGCCGCCGTTTTCGCTCTATCGCGCGCTCCGCCGCACCAATCCCGCGCCCTATCTTTACTTCCTCGATTTCGGCGGTTTCGCCGTCGCCGGCTCAAGCCCCGAGATTCTCGTCACCGCGCGCGAGGGCAAGGTCACCGTGCGCCCGATCGCCGGCACCCGCCCGCGCGGCGCCACGCCGCACGAGGACAAGGCGCTCGAGGACGAGTTGCTGGCCGACCCCAAGGAGCGCGCCGAGCACCTGATGCTCCTCGATCTCGGCCGCAACGATGTCGGCCGCGTCTCCGAGATCGGCAGCGTCAAGGTCACCGATCAGTTCTTCATCGAGCGCTACAGCCACGTCATGCACATCGTCTCGAACGTCGAGGGCAAGCTCGACAAGAAGCATGACGCGCTTTCCGCGCTAATCGCCGGTTTTCCGGCCGGCACCGTCTCCGGCGCGCCGAAGGTGCGCGCGATGGAGATCATCGACGAGCTGGAGAAGGAAAAACGGGGCATCTATGCCGGCTGCGTCGGCTACTTTTCCGCCGCCGGCGACATGGACACCTGCATCGTGCTCCGCACCGCGCTCGTCAAGGACGGCAAGATGTACGTGCAGGCGGGCGCCGGCATCGTCGCCGACTCCGATCCGCGCTCGGAGCAGCAGGAATGCGTCAACAAGGCGAAGGCGCTGTTTCACGCCGCCGAAGAGGCGCGCCGCTTCGCCAGCATGGCCGGGCGCGGGCAATAGTGATGTTATTTAGTTCGCTTTTCGAGTTTGATTTTCTTTTTGCCGTCGAAGCATTTCGACGAGCATAGTCACTGCATTTTCTTCTCGCGCACTCCTAACTCCATCGGCTATGACTAGCGCCTTTAATGCATTCAGGAACAACTCGCTCTGCTCTTGATAATGCAGAATTACAGCGAGCGAATTCGCGACCTGCCGTTTTGTCGGAAAAAGCTTATCGACGTCAGCGGCTACCTCTGCACAATCTCCCTTGTTCAACCGGGTTCCCACTAGCTTCGCAAGCTCTTGAACATACACTTCAATTACTCTGCGTTCTGCGCTGACGAAAGCTCCATCGGCTCGCGCCACAAAAGTCAAAACGCGTAGACCGTGATTTGCAGCGTTTCGCGTTTCGTAGAGACGAACGTACCTTTCCGAGCCGTCGAGGAAGGAATCCCACTTGCTCTTTCCGGTCTTGGCCGGTTCGGGCAGATAAGCTTGAAAAAAGAAGACCGGATCAGCGACCCTTATCCATTCCGGGGGAATAAAAAGCTTTTGAATTCGATCGGTACGGAAAGTTCGATATTCCTCTCTCAGCAAGCAATACCCTTGAAGATAGACTACTTCGTTTGCTTCGTAGACTTTTTTACAAATAACGCGGCGTTTGGACACTGCTCCCGAAGCGTCGGAATAATCAATCATAATACAAACGCCTGCGATCGAGTCAGGTCTTCCATCGTTATCCGCGTCAATGGGGTGAACAGATTCCGGAGGTAGATCCTGCTCCCAGTCGTCATTGGGTGGTCCCATTTCCGGAGTGGGCGAAGGCGGCGGCCCAGCTTCCGGCGCCGAGTGAA
>JBGPVT010000248.1:0-2716 GCA_041491825.1 Xanthobacteraceae bacterium
CTCGCCCGCCTTCTCCGTCCGCCTTCGCGGTGGTGCGCAACAGCGATCCCGTGCCGGAGCAAATCAGGGACGCCTTCGTCGCCATCGGCAATTTCGACGGCGTGCATCGCGGCCATCGCGCCGTGATCGACGCCGCGATCGCGCTCACCTTCGAGCCGCATCCGCGCGCGTTCTTTCAACCGGACCGGTCGCTCTTTCGCCTGACGCCGGAGGCGGCGAAGCTCAAGCTCCTGGCGGCGGCCGGGCTCGACGGGGCGGTGGTGATGAGCTTTGGCGCGGCGCTCGCCAAGGTCAGCGCCGATGACTTCGTGGCCGATATTCTGGTCCGGCGCCTTGCCATCGCCGGCGCGGTGGCCGGCGCCGATTTTCATTTCGGCAAGGGCCGGCAAGGCACGCCCGCGTTCCTGCGCCAGGAAGGCAAGCTTCGCGGTTTTGCCGTCGATCTGATCGCGCCTTTCCTCGTCGATGGAACGCCGGTTTCCTCGAGCGCGATTCGCGGTTCACTTTCCCGCGGCGAGGTCGAGCGGGCGCGCGAGCTCCTGGGCTATCCATGGTTCGCCGGCGGCAAGGTGATCCACGGTGAGGCGCGCGGGCGCGACCTTGGTTTTCCGACCGCGAACATCGCCCTCGATCCCGCCTGCACGCTCGCCCACGGCGTTTACGCCGTCCGCGTGCTGGCCAAGGGCGCGATTCATGACGGGGTGGCGAACTTCGGCCGGCGTCCGACCTTCGGCGAGGGCGCGCCTTTGCTCGAGATTTATCTCTTTGATTTCTCGGGCGATCTTTATGACGAGGAGATCGCCGCCGCCTTCATCGGCTGGATCAGGCCGGAGCTTAAATTCGATGCCGTCGGCGACCTCGTGCAGCGGATGAACGAGGATAGCCGTCTCGCGCGCGAAAAACTCGCGCGCGCGGGCGACGTATTTCCGCCCATTAGAGCATGATCCCGAAAAGTGGGAACCGGTTTTCGGAAAAGATCATGCTCCAGCAAAACGTTAGGGGCGCGCTGGTTCAACTTAAAGCGATAAAGCTCTGGTGCTCGCCGCCCACCGCCTCCCGCCTTTAATTCGTAAGTAACGATTAAAGGCGACCGTGCGGGTTCCCTTGGGTGAATTAGCGGCATGCAGCGGCTTTTCGATAGGCTGAGTCTCGTCAGCCGGGCGCTTATCCTGATCGGTTTCGTGGTCGCGCTGACGACGGCTTGCGTCGTCGCGGCGGCCTATTGGGCGCTCTCGAATGAGTTCGCCGCCAAGGCGCGCGAAGACATCGAGGTCAATCTCCGCACGCTCTCGCTCGCCTATGCCGACAAATATACCGACACCAAGGTCAAGATGGCGGACGACAAGATCGTCCGCATCGAGGCCTCCCGCATACCGGCCTTCAGCAATCACACGCTCGTGGATCTGACCGCCTCGTATGCCGGCGGCAACGCCACCGTGTTCGAATACGACGAGGCGAGCGACAAGTTCATCCGCCGCACGACGAACGTGAAGAAGGAAAACGGCGAGCGCGCGATCGGCACGCAACTCGCGCCCGACCATCCCGGTCAACCATATCTGCGCCGCGGCGAGGCCTACAAAGGCCCCGCGGTCCTGTTCGGCCGCAAGTTCTACACCGCCTACCAGCCGATCTTCGATCCGCAGGGCAAGACGATCGGCATTCTCTATGTCGGCATGCCGATCGAGATTTACGACGCGATGCTCAGAAACGGCATCGAGAGCATGGCGCTCGTCGCCGGCGTCGGCATTCTGCTCGTGCTCCTCATCAGCATGTTCCTCGTTCGCAAGAGCCTGGAGCCGCTCGGCGACGTGACGAACACGATCACGCATCTCGCGCAAGGAGGGCTCGATACCGAGATCGCCCACAGCCGGCGCCACGACGAGATCGGCGCCATCGCCCGTGCCCTTTCCGTCTTCCGCGAGGCGACGGCGAGGAACCGCACGCTCGAGGAGCAGGAGCGCGACAAGACGGATCAGGAACGCAAGCGCGCCGTCGAGATCGCCAAGCTCACGCGCGAATTCGAGCACAAGGTATCCGCGGCGCTGGGCGAAGTCCTCAAGACCATCAGCGCGCTCGCCGGCGACGCCACCGCGATGCGCGAAGCCGCCGAGACCACCAAGGATCGCGCCTCGAGCGCGGCGCAGTCGGCGGGCTCGGCGAGCGGCAACGTGCAATCGGTTGCGGGCGCAGCCGAGGAGCTCGCGGGCTCGGTCGCCGAGATCGGACGGCAGGTGTCGTCCTCTTCCGAAATCGCCGCGCGCGCCGTGCGCGAGGTCGAGAGCACCAACGCCCAGGTGCACGAATTGTCGGCCGCCGCGGTCAAGATCGGCGAGGTGGTCAACCTCATTCAGTCGATCGCGGAGCAGACGAATCTGCTGGCGCTCAACGCCACGATCGAATCCGCGCGCGCGGGCGAGGCGGGCCGCGGCTTCGCGGTGGTCGCGGCGGAAGTAAAATCGCTCTCCAGCCAGACCGCGCGGGCGACCGAGGAAATCGCGGGCCAGATCGCCACCATGCAGAAGGCGACGCAATCGGCGGTCGCCGCGATCGGCGGCATTTCCGAGACGATCGGCACCATCGACCGCATCGCGGTGGCGATCGCGACCGCGGTCGAGGAGCAGAACGCCGCGACGCAGGAGATTGCGCGGGGCGTCGGCAGCGCGAGAAGCGAGGCGGAGTCCGCGCGCGCCTCGATCACCGAAGTGGAAGGGGTCGC
>JBGPVT010000249.1:0-2684 GCA_041491825.1 Xanthobacteraceae bacterium
ATATTCGGGCAGGATCGCCGGCAGCAGGATTCGCCGCACCAGCGCCGGCGTGGAAAGGCGGAAGATGCGCCCGACCTCCACCGTCTTGCGGTCGACCGAAAGGATCGCGCCGAGCATGCCGAGATAAACCGGAAAGAAGCAGCCGACGGCGATCAGGATGAGTTTCGACTGCTCGTAAATTCCGAACCACAGAATAAAGAGCGGCACCCAGGCGATCGACGGCACCGCCCGCAGGCCTTGCAAGGTCGGATCGACGAGGTCGCGCGCGAGCTTGGAGGCGCCGGCAAGCGCGCCGATAAGCGTTGCCGCCGCGACCCCGAGCGCGAAGCCGGCGGCGACGCGCGTGGTGGTTACGCTGACGTGAAGCAAGAGCTCGCCGCTCGCGGCCAGCTGATAGAGCGTCGCGAACACCCGGCTCGGCGGCGGCATCAGGCGGCCCTGCACGAGCCCGAGCCGCACCGCCGCCTCCCAGCCGAGCGCGAGCGCGACCGGCAGCACGAAGCCGAGCAGGAATCGGAAGCCCGGACGCCGTTGCGGCAGATGCCCACCCGCAACGGCGGCGCGCGCTTCTTCCGCGATGTCGGTTTCGATCGCGGTCATGACCCCCAAAGACGAGTTCGCGTTGCTCAATTGGTGAGCGCCGCATTAAACCGCGTGTCGATCAATTCGTCGACGGTCTTGCGTACGTCGACATCGGCGGGGACGACGCCCGCCTGCTGCAGCGCGAGCCCGGCGGCGAGGATCGAATCCGTTTGCGGCTTGCCGATGCGGCTATGGGTCAGCTCGGTGCGCTCGCCGAGCTGCTTCTCCGCCACTTTCTCGGGAATCTTGGCGGCGTCGGCAAGCAGTTTCGTGAGCTCCTTCGGATTGGCGAGCGCCCAGCGCCGCGCCTGCTCGTAAACTTTCAACACGCGCGCGACGATGTCGGGATGCTCGTTGGCGAACTCCTCGCGCACGTTCAGGATGCCCCAGGTATTCGCCTCGGGCTTGCGGAAGAACAAGACGGCGCCGTCATCGAGCTCGGCCGCCGCCATCATCGGATCGAGGCCGGCCCAGGCGTCGACGTCGCCGCGAATGAGCGCGGTACGGCCGTCGGCATGCTGCAACAGCACGAATTTCACGTCCTTGTCGGAAAGCCCCGCTTCCGCAAGCGCGCGCACGAGAAAAATGTGCGGATCGGTGCCGCGCGTGACCGCGACCGACTTCCCTTTCAAATCCGCGACCTTCGTAATGCCGGTGTCCTTGCGCGTCACCAGCGCCGTCCACTCCGGGCGCGAATAGACGTAGACCGATTTGATCGGATTGCCGTTGATGCGGGCGACGAGCGCCGCCGAGCCCGCGGTCGAGCCGAAATCGATCGAGCTCGCATTGAGGAATTCGAGCGCCTTGTTGGATCCCAGCGTTTGCACCCAGCGCACCTTGGTGCCGTCCTTCTCGAATTCCTTCTCCAACAGTCCCTGGCTGCGGATGACGATCGAAACCGGATTGTAGGTGGCCCAATCGATGCGGATCTCGTCGACCGGCGCGGCGCCGGCGGAAAGGACGCCGGCGGCGGCCGCGATGACGACGAGGGCGAGGACGATCGATCGTTCGAAAAAGCGGGTCATGGGTTTACTCCGGGCGGCCGCAACGCCTTCGTTTTTCATTGTTCAAACACCAGTAAAGTATTGTCAATATCATAAAATAACATGCTATTATTGTGATATAAGGCGGGGCGCAAGATTTTTCACCGCTCGCCGCACTATCTAAGTTCGGAATCGGCTATGCCCGCGTGGCTTCGGAGGCCGGCATGAAAGTGCTCGCGATTATTGCCGTAGTCATAGCCGGCCTATTAGGCGGGTATTGGTTGATCTGGCCGTCATACAGTTATGGGTTTCGCCTTATCGTCGATGTGGATACGCCGTCGGGACTAAAAACTGGTTCGAGCGTTCTGAATATGGTTTGGCGCTCGCAAGTGCCGATCGGCCCGCGCGGGGCTGTGACGCAAGTCAAAGGCGAAGCGGTGTTCGTCGATTTGGGCGGGGGACGAAATCTTATCGCTACGTTGGGATTTGGCCCCAACGGCAGCCAAGATCGGATGGAATATCTTGCCTTCGATGCGTTCAAGAATGTGGGTCGTCCGATGAACATCGAGACGCTAGCAAAAGCGCAAGGCAGTGCGCCGCTAAGCGGCGAACTGATTCCTACGTTCGTCACGTTCACCGATCTAAACGATCCGAAGACCGCGCGCGTAGTGCGACCAGATGAGTTTTCAACGGTGTTTGGTGAAGGAGTGGCTTTCCGCGGAGCGCGCATTGAGCTGACGAACGATCCCGTTACAAAAGGGATTGAGGCAAGACTACCGTGGCTATCGCACGTTGAGAAATATCGAACTGACCCTGCTAATCCGTTCACAAACACTCTGCTCTTTGGCCGACCGCACTTCATTAGAGAACTCTAGCCATGTCATCAATCAGCGATGATCTCTTCCTCGCTATTCTCTCAATGGATGCGTACGAGCCTGCAATATCGGTCTAAACGTCATAGGCATCCAGAAAGCTTTCATGTCGCAAGCTCTCGCCCGACCGCGCCCCGCCGAGCCCGCCGCGGTCGAACTCGTCAATGCCGAAGCCCTCGGCGCCGAGATTGCCGCGCTCGCCGAAGCGCATCACGGGCGCGAAGCGGATTTGCGCGTCGAGCTCGCG
>JBGPVT010000250.1:0-2682 GCA_041491825.1 Xanthobacteraceae bacterium
CGCTTGAGAATGCACAGCTCTAACATCTCGTCATACCCGCACTTGTTGCGGGCATCCACGTCTTTGCAAAGAAGGAAGACGTGGATGGCATCGGAACTCGGGCTTGCCCGAGTTCCGGACGGTCTGACGTCACAAGTCGGCAGCAGCCGACTTGTGATGACAAGCCCGGCCATGACGGATTGATTGCCGTGGCCGAACTCACCTCCCTCACGCTTGCCGACGCCCGCGACGGGCTGCGCGCGAAGAAATTTTCCGCGCGCGAGATCGCCGACGCGCATCTCGCCGCCATGGAAAAAGCCAAGGGCCTGAACGCCTACATCCTGCCGACGCCGGAGAAGGCGCGGGCGATGGCGGCCGAATCCGACAAGCGCCTCGCCAAGGGCGACGCCCGCCCGCTCGAAGGCATCGCGCTCGGCGTCAAGGACATGTTCGCCACCGAAGGCATCCGCACCACCGCCTGCTCGAAAATTCTCGACAATTTCGTGCCGGGCTACGAGTCGAGCGTCACCGCTAATCTGTGGCGCGACGGCGCGGTGCTGTTGGGCAAGACCAACAACGACGAGTTCGCCATGGGCTCGTCGAACGAGACCTCCGCCTTCGGCCCGGTGACCTCGCCGTGGCGGCGGAAAGGCTCGAACGCGCCGCTGGTGCCCGGCGGCTCCTCGGGCGGCTCGGCGGCGGCGGTGGCGGCGCAACTTTGTCTCGGCGCCACCGGCACCGACACCGGCGGCTCGATCCGCCAGCCGGCGGCGTTTTCCGGCATCGTCGGCATCAAGCCGACCTACGGTCGCTGCTCGCGCTGGGGGATCGTGGCGTTCGCCTCCTCGCTCGACCAGGCGGGGCCGTTCGCGCGCACGGTGAAGGACGCGGCGATCTTGCTCCGCTCGATGGCAGGCTTCGATCCGAAGGATTCGACGAGCGCCGATCGCAAAGTGCCGGATTTCGAAAAAGCCGCCGGGCAATCGATCAAGGGCCGCAAGATCGGCATCCCGAAGGAATACCGCGTCGACGGCATGCCGAAGGAAATCGAGAAGCTGTGGGAGCAGGGCGCCGCGTGGCTGAAAGCCGCCGGTGCTGAGATCGTCGAGATTTCGCTGCCGCACACCAAATACGCGCTCCCCGCCTATTACATCGTGGCGCCGGCCGAGGCCTCGTCGAATCTGGCGCGCTATGACGGCGTGCGCTATGGGCTCCGCGTGCCGGGCCGCGACATGATCGAGCTCTACGAGAAGACGCGCGCCGCGGGCTTCGGACCGGAGGTGAAGCGGCGCATTTTGATCGGTACCTATGTGCTCTCGGCCGGCTATTACGACGCCTATTACCTGCGGGCGCAAAAGGTGCGGACGCTGATCAAGCGCGATTTCGAGGATGTGTTCGCCGAGGGCGTTGACGCGGTGCTGACGCCGGCGACGCCATCCGCCGCCTTCGCCATCGGCGAGAAATCTTCCGGCGACCCGGTGGAGATGTACCTGAACGACGTCTTCACGGTGACGGTGAACATGGCGGGGCTGCCCGGCATCTCGGTTCCCGCCGGGCTCGATGGCGCCGGGCTCCCGCTCGGACTGCAACTGATCGGCCGGCCGTTCGACGAGGAAGCGCTGTTTTCGCTCGGCGCCGTCATCGAGCAGGCGGCCGGGCATTTCTCGCCGGCGCCCTGGTGGTGAGTTTCTAAAATCCTCAGGATTGCTAACCCTCTCCCCAAATGGGGAGAGGTGAACTAATGTCGAAAAAGCATGAACGCACCGGCCAAAAAATCGAAGCTCTTCAAGGGCGAAAGCGGCGAGTGGGAAGTCGTGATCGGCCTCGAGGTGCATGCCCAGGTCACCTCCAACGCCAAGCTCTTTTCCGGCGCCTCGACCGAATTCGGCGGCGAGCCGAACTCGCATGTTTCGCTCGTGGATGCCGCGATGCCCGGCATGCTGCCGGTGATCAACCGCCATTGCGTCGAGCAGGCGGTGAAGACGGGCCTCGGCCTCAAGGCGAAGATCAACAACAAGTCGGTGTTCGACCGCAAGAATTATTTCTATCCGGATCTGCCGCAGGGCTATCAGATCAGCCAGTACAAATCGCCGGTGGTGGGCGAGGGCAAGGTCACCGTCGACCTCGCCGACGGCGAGACGATCGAGGTCGGCATCGAGCGGCTGCATCTCGAGCAGGACGCCGGCAAGTCGATCCACGACCTGCATCCCACCAACTCGCTCGTCGATCTTAATCGGTCGGGTGTGGCGCTGATGGAGATCGTGTCGAAGCCGGACCTCCGCTCCGCCGACGAGGCGCGGGCGTATCTGACGAAGCTGCGGACGATTTTGCGTTATCTCGGCACCTGCGACGGCGACATGGAAAAGGGGAGCCTCCGCGCCGACGTGAACGTGTCGGTGAAGAAGCCCGGTGCCGCGCTCGGTACGCGCTGCGAAATCAAGAACGTGAATTCGATCCGCTTCGTCGGCCAGGCGATCGAGTTTGAAGCGCGGCGGCAGATCGAGATCATCGAGGACGGCGGCAAGATCGATCAGGAAACGCGTCTGTTCGATCCCAATAAGGGCGAGACGCGCTCGATGCGCAGCAAGGAAGAAGCGCACGATTATCGCTATTTCCCCGACCCCGATTTGCTGCCGCTCGAATTCGACGAGGCCTTCGTCAAGAAGCTCGCCGCCGATCTGCCGGAACTGCCGGACGAGAAGA
>JBGPVT010000251.1:0-2668 GCA_041491825.1 Xanthobacteraceae bacterium
AAGCTCCACGCCTTCAGGTTCGCTTCCTCGGCCCGCGACGGATCCCGGCGATAGAAATTGATCGCGACGGGATGCTCGCGGGAAAGCGATTCGAGCGCGCGGATGTCGGCGACCGCGGTCTCCGGATCGAAGGCCTCGCGGTAGCCGGCGGAAAACGCCTCGCGGTAGCGCAGGTTCAGCGCGTTCGCGCGGGCCTCTTCGTGATGCGCCGCGAGCGCCTGGGCGAAGCCGTCTCCCCAATTGCGTACGATCTTCCCGACCGCGGCTTCCAGCGTCGCGCGGCCGGGATCGGGGGTAACGCCCTCGTCGCGGCCGATGATGAAGTGCACGCGGGTGAGCGCGCCGTCCGGAAAGAACGGATGAAAGGCCGAGACCCTGCCTTTGTAGACATCCGCGAAATAGGCGCCGAGCCGCGCGCGGATCATGCTGTCGTAGCGTTCGCGCGGCACGTAGGCGAGGATCGAAACGAAGCGGTCGAAGCGGTCGCGCCGCACGAGCACCCGCACGCGCGGACGCTCATCGAGCTCCAGAACCGCCAAGGCGTTGCGGTAGAGAAGATCGTCGTCGATCTGGAACAACTCGTCGCGCGGATAGGTTTCGAGCACGTTCAGGAGCGCCTTGCCGGAATGGCTTTCCGGATTGAAGCCCGCGCGCGCGATCGTTTTTTCGACCTTGCGCCGCAAGTAGGGAATTTCGCGGACCGAGCGCATATAGGCGGCCGACGTGAAAAGGCCGACGATGCGCAACTCGCCGACGAGTTTGCCTTTCGCGTCGAAACGCTTGATGCCGATGTAGTCCATGTATACGCGCCGATGCACGCGCGAGCGCACATTGGCCTTGGTGATGATGAGCGCGACCGGAAGCCGCATGAACTCGCGAAGCTCCGGCGTCATGGTCACGAGTTCGCCGCCCCGCCGGAGCACTCGCACGTCGCTCGCTCTCAAGATCCCGAGGCCCGTTTCGTAGGCGGGATCGAGTTCGCTCTTTTCGCCTTCGCCGGTGAAGACGTATTCGCGGCAACCGAGGAACGTGAAATTGTCGGCGAGCAGCCATTCGAGGAAAGCAGTGGCCTCCGAAACTTCCTCTTTCGGCAATAGCCGCGACTTATCCTTCAAGTCTCCGACCGCCGATAGCGCCTCCGCGCGCATCTTCTTCCAGTCGGCGACGGCGACGCGCACTTCGCCGAGCATGACCCGCAGCGCCTCTTCCATGGCGGCGGAGCGCTCTTGATCGATGCGCTCGATGTGAACGTGGATGAAACTCTCGCGATGCTCCTTGGCCTTGGCGGGCGCCTCGCCCTTCCAGGCGAGGAGCTTGCCGGCCTTGTCCCGCTCGACGGTGAACATCGGATGCGCCACGAGGCGCGCCGTCGGCCCTTGCGCGGCGATTTCGCCCAATACCGAATCGAGCAGAAACGGCATGTCGTCGTTGCAAATCTCGATGACGGTGACGGCTTCGAGCGACTTCGTGCCGGCGACCGGCTGCGGATTCGATACGCGCACGCTGGCGACGCCGGGCACGCGCTTCTGCAGGTGACCGAAGCTTGCCCGTGCGAGCGCCGCAATTTCTTGCGCCGAATAGGCGACGAGATCCTCGGCCGCGGCGCGCCCGAACAACGCGGAAACGAACCCGCGCGGCAGATCGCCGCTATTTTCGACAAGCAGCGCTGCCTGCCGCACCAGCTCGCGGGCGGCACTTTCCTCGTCGCTCGCGTGAAAACCGTCCGAGTCCATCGCGGATTCCTACCCGGTCACCGTGTGAGAATCATGAACGCGACGAACCGCGAGTGTCGGCCCGCGGCCGCGCCCTGTCGAGATCGCTGTTCCGGCTTCATGCCGCGGCTGATAGGCTTGCGGTAAAGGCCTGCCGTGCAGCGCAATAACGAGGGAATTATGAACAGGCACGAGAAAACCGGAGAAAACGCCGGCCGGAAAGACGGCTCGAAGCTAACGCCGGGCGATGCCGCGGTGGCGCTCGATCTTCCCGCCGCCCCGCTCGATGCCGACAGCAAAGCCTATTTCGCGAAATGCGAGGAAAAACTGGGTTTCGTGCCGAATGTGCTGAAGGCCTATGCCTTCGACGTCGTCAAGCTCAAGGCCTTCATCGCCATGGCCGACGATTTGATGCTGGCGCCTTCGGGCCTCTCGAAGCTCGAGCGCGAAATGATCGCGGTCACCGTTTCCTGCGCCAATCACTGTCATTATTGCCTGGTCGCGCATGGCGCGGCCGTGCGCAAATATTCGAAGGATCCCAAACTCGCCGACACGATCGTGGCGAATTACCGCGCCGCCGATCTCGACGCGCGCACGCGGGCGATGCTCGACTTCGCCTGGAAGATGACGGTCGAGCCCTGGGGGATCGAGGAAGCGGATCGCGCGCGCCTGCGCGCGGCCGGATTCACGGATCGCGACATCTGGGATATCGCCGCGGTCGCCGGCTTCTTCAACATGAGCAACCGGGTCGCGAACGCGACCGACATGCATCCGAACGAGGAGTATTATTCGATGGGCCGCTAAAGCATGATCACGAAAAGTGGGAACCGGTTTTCGGAAAGATCATGCTTCAGCAAAAAGCACGACCCCGAAAAGTGGGAACCGGTTTTCGGAAAGATCATGCTTCAGCAAAAAGCACGATCCCGAAAAGTGGAGACCGGTTTTCGGATAAGATC
>JBGPVT010000252.1:0-2658 GCA_041491825.1 Xanthobacteraceae bacterium
AAGGAGCCGTCGGAGAAGACCGCCGAGTTCAGCGTCGCGAAGAAGTTGTCGGTGATCGGCACCACCGAGCCCAGGTATTGGCGGACGAGATCGGGATGCTCGCGAATGGCGTCCGAGATCGAGCCGAAAATCACGCCGGCCTTCTTCAGCTCTTCCTTGAAGGTGGTGACGACCGAGACGGAGTCGAACACGGCATCGACCGCGACGTTCGGGCGCTCGACGCCGGCGAGCATCTCCTGCTCCCGCAGCGGAATGCCGAGCTTGGCGTAGGTCTTGAGGATCTCCGGGTCGATTTCGTCGAGCGACTTTACCCCCGCCTTCTTCTTCGGAGCGGAGTAATAATAAAGGTCCTGATAATCGATGGGCCCGTATTTCACGCGCGCCCAGCCGGGCTCCTTCAGCGTCAGCCAGCGGCGATAGGCCTCGAGCCGCCACTCCAGCATCCATTCCGGCTCTCCCTTCTTTGCCGAAATGAAGCGGACGGTATCCTCGGAGAGGCCCTTCGGCGCCTTGTCGGATTCGATATCGGTGACGAAGCCGTACTTGTACTGGTCGACATCGATGGAGCGGACGCGCTCGACGGTTTCTTGAACGGCAGGCATTGAAATTCTCCTCATCGCAGCGGCTGCAAAGGCCGCGGATTGGATGCAACTTCAGGCGGCTTGTGTCCGGCTCCGTTCCGTTAGCGAGGCATGGACGCGGGCGAAGATGGTCAGAAAGCGCGCGACATCCGCCTTCGTCGAATTCCAGCCAAGGCTCGCCCGCATCGCACCGCGCGCAAGCTCAGGCTCGATCTTCATCGCGGCGAGCACCGTCGAGGATCCGACCTTGCCCGACGAGCAGGCCGATCCTGCGCTCAACGCGATCCCTTCGAGATCGAAGGCGATCACCGCGGTCTCGGCGGCCACGCCCGGCACCGCGAAGCAGGTGGTGTTCGGGATGCGGGGCGCACCATCGGATAGAATAACAACTTCCGGCGCAATGTCCTGCAACCCGTCCTCCAAACGATCGCGCAATCCCGCAAGCCGGCCCACTTCTTCCGCGAGCATCATCCCGGCGCTCGTGGCGACGGCGCCGAAGCCCGCGATCGCCGCGACATTTTCGGTACCCGCGCGCGCGCCGCGCTCCTGACCGCCGCCGCGTAGAAGCGGAGGCACTCGCGTATCGGCGTCGCGCGCGATCAAGGCGCCGACGCCTTGCGGCCCACCCAGCTTGTGCGACGTAAGGGATATAAGGTCGGCGCCGCTCGTCTCAAGGCCAAAGGGATAGCGGCCGGCAATCTGCACGGCGTCGGTGTGAAACACGCCTTCGGCCGCATGAACGCGGACGCCGATCTCGTGCAACGGCTCGATCACGCCGGTTTCGTTGTTCGCCGCCATCACCGAGACGAGCGCGCGCCTGCCGCCGTTGCGGTGGCGCGCTAGCATCGCATCGAGTGCCGCCAAATCGACAAGGCCTTGGCGATCGACCGGAATGATCTCGATCCGCTCGGCCGCAAAGCGTCCGCCCGCGCGCACCGCCGGATGCTCGATGCCGGAGATCAGCAAGACATCGCAGCGTACGGGACGCCCCGACAATTCCATCTCCGGCGAAAGTGCCAACGCAACCGCTTCGGTGGCGCCGCTCGTGAAGATCACCGCGGCGGGCTCGGCGCCGACTAGCTCAGCCACGGCCGCGCGCGCCGTTTCGATGCGGGCGCGCGCCGCGCGGCCCTCGGCATGGATCGAAGAGGCATTGCCCGTCTCGGCCAAGGCAGCCGCCATCGCCGCGCGCGCTTCGGGGCGCAGGGGCGAAGTCGCATTGTGGTCGAGATAAACCCGGTCGGTCATGGCCTGCCTCAACGGAACTGTTTCTGCTTGCAAACGGATGCCGTTTCACCATATGAAGGGCAGCACCTATTACCTAAGCCTGCGCTTTCTCAAGGCGCAACAGGGTGCTAGCCAAATTTAGAATTATTCTAAACTGTATGGCCGATCGCGGCAGCGAGTCAAGCCAAGTACCGCTTGTTCCCGCTGATCCGAGCGGATGCCTCGGTCCGTACCACGGATCGCCGCGCGAGGAGAGACGATGCCCGAAGTAATCTTCACCGGCGAGGACGGACGAATCGAGGGGCGCTTTCACCCCGGCCGCACGCGCAACGCGCCGATCGCGATTATCCTGCATCCGCATCCGCAATTCGGCGGCACGATGAACAATCCGGTCGTCTACAACCTCTATTACGCTTTCGCGAACCGCGGCTTCTCGGTGCTCCGCTTCAACTTCCGCGGCGTCGGCCGCAGCCAGGGATCGTTCAATCACGGCCAGGGCGAGCTTTCGGACGCGGCGGCAGCCCTCGATTGGGCGCAGGCGATCAATCCCGAAGCGCGCGCCTGCTGGATCGCGGGGTTCTCTTTCGGCGCCTGGATCGGGATGCAGCTTTTGATGCGCCGCCCCGAAGTCGAAGGCTTTCTTTCCATCGCCGCACCCGCGAGCCTTTACGATTTTTCCTTTCTCGCGCCCTGCCCGTCATCCGGCCTTTTCGTTCACGGCGAAAAGGACGCGGTGGTTCCGGTCGCGGCGGTCCATCAGCTCGTCGAAAAACTGAAGACCCAAAAAGGAATCGTGATCGAGCAGCAGATCGTGAAAGGCGCCAATCACTTTTTCGACGGCAAAGTCGAC
>JBGPVT010000253.1:0-2655 GCA_041491825.1 Xanthobacteraceae bacterium
CGGTTACATGACGCAGCGATTCAGCCTCTACGAAGATCTCTCGGTGCGCGAGAATCTCGAATTCGTCGCGCGCATCTACGGTATGCCGAACCCGGAGAAGGCGAGCCGGGAAATGATCGCCCGCCTCGGCCTGAAGGGCCGCGAGGAACAGGTCGCGGGCGAACTTTCCGGCGGCTGGAAGCAGCGGCTCGCGCTCGGCGCCTGCACGCTGCCGAACCCGCAGCTCCTCCTGCTCGACGAGCCGACCGCCGGCGTCGATCCGAAGGCGCGGCGCGAATTCTGGAGCGAGATCCACACGCTCGCTGCCGCGGGGCTCACGGTGCTCGTTTCCACCCACTACATGGACGAGGCCGAGCGCTGCCACGAGATCGCCTACATCGCCTTCGGCGAAATTCTCGCGCGCGGCACGGTGGAAGAGGTGATCGAGCAATCCAAACTCACCACCTACACGGTGAGCGGCGACAACCTCGCGCCGCTGCAAACCGCGCTCGATGAGAAGCTCGGCGTCGACATGGTGGCGCCGTTCGGCATGAGCCTGCACGTCTCGGGCCGCGACGCCGCGAAATTGGAGGCGGCGATCAAGCCGTATCGCAACGACAAGAAGCTCAAATGGGAGCGCTCCGAGCCCTCGCTCGAGGACGTGTTCATCGATCTCATGCAGAAATCGAAGGACAACTTCCAATGACGTTCGTGCAAATTTTTCGCTCGGACGGCTTCTGGCGCAATGTCCGCGCGATGATCCTGAAGGAGGTATTGCAGCTTCGCCGCGACCACGTGACGCTCGCGACCATGATCACGGTGCCGCTGATGCAGCTGATCCTGTTCGGCTATGCGATCAACACCACGCCGCACGAGCTGCCCACCGCGGTGCTTTTGCAGGAGACGAGCGACGTCGGCCGCTCGATCCTCGCCGCGCTTGAGAACACGAAATACTTCAAGGTCACCCAACGCGCACGAGACGTCGACGAGTTCGATCATCTGCTGGCCTCGGGCAAGGTTCTGTTCGGGGTGGAAATTCCCGCGGGCTTCGAGCGGGCGCTCCGGCGCGGCGACAAGCCGGCGTTGCTCGTCGCCGCCGACGCGACCGACCCGGTCGCCGCCGGCTCCGCCCTCGGCTCGCTCGCGCAGGTGGTGCAGACGGCGCTCCGAAACGACCGCGCCATTCCCGATATCGGCGCGATGCCGTTCGAGATCCGCGCGCACGCCCGCTATAATCCGGCCGCCGAAACGCAGCTCAATATCGTGCCGGGATTGCTGGGCACCATCCTCACCATGACCATGCTCATTTTCACCTCGCTGTCGGTGACCCGCGAGACCGAGCGCGGCACGATGGAGAGCCTGTTGTCGATGCCGATCACGCCGCTGGAGATCATGCTCGGCAAGATCCTGCCCTACGTGCTGATCGGCTTCTTCCAGGCGACGCTGATCGTCGGCGCGGGGTTCCTGATGTTCGGGGTTCCGATCGTCGGCAACGTTTTTTTGCTCGCCTCCCTTACCACGCTCTTCATCGCGACCAACCTCGCCATGGGCTACACCTTCTCGACGCTTGCCGAGAACCAGCTGCAGGCCGTGCAGATGTCCATGATGACTTTTTTGCCCTCGATGCTGCTTTCGGGCTTCCTGTTTCCCTACGCCGGCATGCCGGTGTGGGCGCAATATCTCGGCGAGATTTTCCCGCTCACGCATTTCATCCGCATCGCGCGTTCGGTGATGCTGAAGGGCTCCACCCTCATCGACCTCCGCTACGACGTGCTGATGCTGTTCATCTTGATGCTGATCGCGATGACGGTGGCGGTAACGCGGTTCCGGCGGACGCTCGACTAGCGATTTTACTGAAGCATGATCCTTTCCGAAAACCGGTTCCCACCCCGGATCAAGTCCGGGGCAGGCTTTTTCGGGATCATGCTTTGAGCCGCTCGATCAACGGCGCGGTCGCGCAATTCGCATTCCTGCCATGCATGCAAGCATGGCCTGTCTCGCGGTTTCCGTGGCATAAAACGCGCCGGAATCGGATTTCTGCTTCGAAAAGGAAATTTCCATGCGCGTGGCGGTGATGGCGACCGGAGCCCTCGGCGGCTATTTTGGGGGAAGGCTTGCGGAAGCGGGCCACGATGTATCCTTCATCGCTCGCGGTGCGAACTTGGCCGCGATCCGCAAGAACGGCCTCAAGGTCGAGAGCCCGCTCGGCAACATCCACATCAAGAGCGCGAAGGCGACCGACGACCCGAGGGAAGTGGGGCCCGTCGATCTCGTGCTGTTCGCGGTGAAGCTCTGGGACACCGAGAAAGCGGGCGCGGCGGCAAAGCCCTTGGTGGGCGCGGAGACCCGGCTCGTGACGATGCAGAACGGGATCGACAGCGTCGAGCGGCTCGCGCCGATCCTCGGGAACGACGCGGTCGCGGCGGCGCCGGCACGTATTTCGGCGGTGATCGGCGCGCCGGGCGTCATCTTGCACAAGAGCGCGTTCGCGGACTTTCGCTGTGGCTTTCTCGACCGCCGCGATGACGCGCGGCTGAAGGCGCTCGTGGACGAGATGAAGGCGGCGAAAATCAACGCGGAATTTTCGCGGAGCATCGAAAAGGATCTGTGGGAGAAATTCGTTTTTCTGGTCGGCATGTCGGGCGCGACCGCGGGCACGCGCATGCCGCTCGGACC
>JBGPVT010000254.1:0-2642 GCA_041491825.1 Xanthobacteraceae bacterium
GCCGCCGGAGAGAGCGGCAGGCGCTTGGTCTCGACCCGCGCTGAGACGCCGGATGCCGCCGCGAGCTTCATCAGATCGCCCGCGAGGCCGTCGGAAATGTCGATGGCGGCACTGGCATGGGCGCGCAAGGCGCTGGCGAGCGCGACCCTCGGCTCGGGCAAGAGATAGCGTGTGGCGAGATGCGCGCGCTCACTGGCGCTCAACTTCGCACGCTCGGCGCGTGCGGGCTCCCGCCGCAAAACGAGACCAAGCGCTGCGTCGCCGATCGTGCCGGTGACGACGATCCGATCCCCTGCCCGCGCCCCCGAGCGTTTCACCATCGTGCCGTGCGGGAGACTACCGAAGGCCGCAATCGATACGCTCAAAAGACCCGGCGTGCGGTCGGTATCGCCGCCGAGAAGCGGGCAATGATACGCCTCGGCATCGGCGCCGAGTCCTTCCGCAAACGACGCAAGCCATTTTTCATCGGCCTTGCTGGAAAGCGCCAAGCTCAGCAGAAATCCCAAGGGTGTTGCGCCCTTGGCGGCGAGATCCGAAAGGTTGGCGCGCAGCGCCTTTCGCGCGACGGTGTCGGCCGGGTCGTCGGGGAAGAAATGCACGCCTTCGATCACGCCGTCGGTCTTCAATACGAGGTCGGCGCCCGCGGGCGGCGTGATCACCGCGGCATCGTCAATAAGACCGAGCGCCGCCGGATCACGCGCGAGCGGCCGGAAGAAGCGTTCGATCAGCCGGTCCTCGCCGCTCGGCATCTCTCACTCCCCGGAGGCTTGAAACTCCGCCGCGCGCGTTCGCCGCGCCAGCTTGTCGAGCACGGCGTTCACCATGCCGGTTTCCTCCTGATCGAGGAAGGCGGCGGCGACATCCACATATTCGTTGATGACGACGCGCGCCGGTACGTCGGCGCGGTGCGAAAGCTCGTAGGCGCCCGCGCGCAAGACCGCCCGCAGGATCGCCTCGACGCGCTTGAGCGGCCAGTTTTCGGAAAGCACTTCGTCCACCAGCGGATCGATCGCGCGCTGCTCGCGCACGACCCCCGTCACGATGTCGCGGAAAAATGCGGCTTCCGCCTTGCGGTATTGGTCGCCTTCGACCTGCTGCCCGATCCAGTGATTTTCGAACTCGGCGAGGATAGTGGGAAGCGGCGTCGCCACGATGTCCATCTGATAGAGCGCCTGCACCGCGGCGAGCCGGGCGGCGCTGCGCTCGCGGGTTTTTGCCGCGGCCATCGCCTAGCGGCCGGCGCGGGCGCGGGCGATGCGCACGAGCGCGAGCGCGGCCGAGGCGGCGTGGCCGCCCACGTTACCCTCGGTGCGGCGGGCGCGCGCCCAAGCCTGCTCCTCGGTATTCACGGTGAGAACGCCGTTGCCGAGCGCGACCCGACGGGCGATCGCGAGGTCCATCAGCGCGCGCGCGCAATTGTGCGAGACGATCTCAAAATGCTCGGTCTCGCCGCGGATGACGCAGCCGAGCGCGACGACGCCGTCATAGGGCAAGCCGGCGTTAGCGGCGGCTTCGAGCGAGACCGCCGCCGCCACCGGAATTTCGAGCGCGCCCGGCACCGCGATCGGATCGAACTTGACGCGCGCCATCTCCAACCGCGCGAGCGCGCCGGCGACCAGCTCGTCGGCGATCTCCTCGTGAAAGCGCGACTCGATCAACAGTATGCGGGCGCCGATGATCGGTGCTTCATCCGGCAGCCGCTTCGGTTTTGTCTGTGCCATCGATTCAATCCGAACTCCGGCCTTGAGCTACAGGGCCGGGCTTTGTTCCGCAAGCCGGGCGGCATAGCGCGCCATCAGATCGACTTCCAGATTGACCTCGGCGCCGGGCTCGATCGCCTTCCAGTTTGTGACGGCGAGCGTATGCGGGATGATGAATACGTCGAATTCCTCGCCCTTGACCTCGTTCACGGTGAGCGAAATGCCGTCGAGCGCGACCGAGCCTTTCGCCGCGATGAAACGCGACAGCGCCTTCGGCGCGCGCATCCGGATGCGCGCCATGTCGCCGAGGTTCTCGCGCGCAACGACCGTTGCGACACCGTCGACATGGCCGGTGACGAGATGCCCGCCGAGCTCGTCGCCAATTTTAAGCGCGCGTTCGAGATTGATCTTCTTGCCGACTTTCCATTGCGCGACGGTGGTGCGTTGCAGCGTCTCGGCGCCCGCCTCGACTTCAAACCAGCTTCCCTTTGTTCCGCCGCCTTTCGCCACGACCGTCATGCACACGCCGTTGCACAGGATCGAGGCGCCGAGTGCCATTCCGCGCGCGGGATAGCGGCAGGAAATGCGCAAGCGCTTGAGCCCGCGCGACGGCTTCGCCGAAGCGAGTACGCCGAGATCGCTGACGATGCCGGTGAACAAGGCTCAGCTCCGGAAGAGATGCGTGAGGGTGTCTTCGCCGGCGGAACACCGCTCGACCACCGCGAGCCGCGGGTTTTCCAGGAGCGCCGAGAACGGCATGCCTTCGAGCGCCGGGATCGCATCGTCGCCGAGCGTCTTCGGCGAGCGCACGATCACCGCCTCGTCGACGAGATTGGCGCGGAGCAAGGCGGCCGAAAGAATCGGCCCGCCTTCCACCAGCACGCGCGTGATCTCGCGCGTCGCCAGCAACCACAGCGCCTCGCCGAGATCGACCTTTCCGCC
>JBGPVT010000255.1:0-2640 GCA_041491825.1 Xanthobacteraceae bacterium
CTCGAGGAAACCGGCGTTCCATCGACGAGGAAAGGCGCGACCAGATCGACGGCAAAGCCGCGAAGCTTGCCCTCCTGGCGGAGGAACGCGGGCGTGCCTTGCCGGCCCTTGCCGAAATGAAAATCGGCGCCGGCGACCGCGCCGGCGATGGCACGGCGCCGGACCAGGATCTCGGCCACGAAGTCATCGGCACTGACCTTGGCGAGCGCCGCGCCAAAGCTCATCACCACCGCTCCGTCGAGCCCGGCCGCC
Source organism: Xanthobacteraceae bacterium (assembly GCA_041491825.1). Lineage (GTDB taxonomy): Bacteria > Pseudomonadota > Alphaproteobacteria > Rhizobiales > Xanthobacteraceae > Palsa-892. The sequence continues at coordinate 253 of JBGPVT010000255.1, forward strand.
GCCAGGAGCTTGAGCTTCGCGGCCTCCGGGGTCAGGCGAAAGAGCGGCCGGTCCGGTTGAAAGAACGCGCGCGGATGCGGCTCGAAGGTGAGCGCGATCGCGGGCTTGCCGTCCTTCCTCGCGTGCGCGATCGCGGCGTCGATCACGGCGCGATGGCCGCGATGCACGCCGTCGAAATTGCCGATGGCGACGAAGGCGTCCCTGATTTGCTCCGGCACGGGATCGCTGTTGCGCACCACCGTGAAGGCGGACGGAGAAGGCGGGCGAGTTGTCATGAAAACCGGTTCTTTTTTCGCGGCGAAGGTGCCGTCCGCGCCCCTGACCGTCAAGTCTCGATCGTCATGCTTCTCTTGATGCTTCCCTTGGCCGCGCCGGCACCGTGACCGCCGCCTCGCCGTCGAGCACGACCTTGCCGTCGACGAGCGCCTCGCAATGCAGCCGCGCCTGGCGGCCTTCGGACACGAGTTCGACGACCTCGACCACCACCGTCACCACGTCGCCGATCTTCACCGGCGCGTGGAAATTGAGGGTCTGCGAGCGGTAGACCGCGCCCGGGCCGGGAAGCCGCGTGCCCAGCACCGCCGAAATCAGGCTTGCCGTGTAAAGGCCGTGGGCGATGCGCTGGCCGAAGCGCGTCTTCGCGGCATAGAGTTCGGAGAGATGGATCGGGTTATCGTCGCCCGAGATGCGCGCAAAGCCAACCACGTCTTGGTCCATGACCGTGCGCATCAAGGTCTCGCGCATGCCGATGCGGAGATCCTCGAAATAAAGCGTATGGACGGCGCGCAAATTCATCGAATCCCTGCCCCCAGAGGCAAACTGCGCAAGATTTACCTCCGCAGCAAGCGCTCCCTTCGAGGCCACCGCCGTCAAAGTCTGAACGCGGGGTTAACTTCGAAGCTGCGCCAGTTAACTCAATCTCAAACCGGGAAGATTAGCGTGCGCGGGCCTGGATTGGGGGCGCTGCGAACAGGACGTGCGCGGGGGAAAAACGTATGAGTGCCGATGTTTCGATGCCGATTCTCATCGTCGACGATTACAAGACGATGATCCGCATCATTCGCAATCTGTTGAAGCAGCTCGGCTTCGAGGACGTGGACGAGGCCGCCGACGGCTCGGAAGCGCTGAACAAGATGCGCGGGCGGAGATACGGCCTGGTGATTTCCGACTGGAACATGGAGCCGATGACGGGCTACGAGCTGTTGAAGGAAGTTCGCTCCGACCCCGCGCTCGGCAAGACCCCTTTCATCATGGTGACGGCCGAATCGAAGACCGAGAACGTGATCGCCGCCAAGAAAGCCGGCGTCAACAATTACATCGTCAAGCCGTTCAACGCGCAGACGCTCAGAAGCAAGATCGACGCTGTGTTCGCCGATTAGCGAACGCGTTCGAAATTCCGTAATGGCTCTCATCGACGACAGCGCGATCCGCCGGGAACTCAAGAACATCGCGGATTACATCCGCTCCTTGCGCCGGGAGATCAACGCATTGCAGGCGAATGACCTGCGGCATCGGCGCATTCCGGCGGCGGGCCATGAGCTCGCGGCCATCGTCGAGGCGACCGAACAGGCTTCGAACACCATCATGGCGTGCGCGGAGGCCGCGATGGCGGCCGATCCGTCCGATCCCGCCGCCTACAGGGCCTTCGTCGCCGATCGCATGACCGCCGTATTCGAGGCCTGTGCGTTCCAGGACATCACCGGCCAGCGTGTCGCCAAGGTCGTCGAGACGCTCGAGCATATCGAGGCCCGTGTCTCGCGTTTCGCCGAAGCGACGGGCGCGAAGGACGCGGGCGGGCACGCGAGCGACAAGGAAGCCGATGAGGCCGAGCGCAAGCTTCGCCTGTTCATCCACGGCCCTCCGCTGGCCGGCGACGGCGCGGGACAGAGCGAGATCGACGCGATCATCGAAGGCGAGGCGCAAAGCGCCACGCAGGACGATATCGACCGGCTGTTTACCCGAACCGGCTGACGTTATTTCCCGTCACCAGATCAATTCGCGCATGATGGCGGCGGGAGCGGCGCCGGCTGCGGCGAAGGCGCGCTCGAGCTTGTCGCGGTCCATCCCGCCGTTCTCGTCGAGGCCGAAATCGGCGGCATGAATGCCGCGGGTGACGAACAGGCAATCAATTTCCTGGCGTGCGGCACCCAACAAATCGGTCTTCAGGCCGTCGCCGATGGCGAGCACCCGCGAGCGCGGCACTTCGCGGCCGCGCAGCCCTGCTGCCCGCGCGAGGCACATTGTATAGATCGGCGCGTGCGGCTTGCCGGCGTAAATCGTCTTGCCGCCGAGCTCGTCGTAAATCGCGGCGAGCGCGCCCGCGCACCAGATGAGCCGGTCGCCGCGCTCGACCACGATGTCGGGATTGGCGCAAATGAGCAGGAGATC
>JBGPVT010000256.1:0-2618 GCA_041491825.1 Xanthobacteraceae bacterium
TACTACCGCACCTTCAATGTCGGCCGCGCGACGCCGGCGCAGCACGACGCCTACAAGAAGTCGCGCGAGTGGCTCGACCGGGCGATCGAGTTGATCAAGCCGGGCGTTTCCACCGACCGGGTCGCGAGCGTGTGGCCGAAGGCCGAGGAATTCGGCTTCCCCGACGAGCTATCGGCCTTCGGCCTGCAATTCGGTCATGGCCTCGGCTTGGCGCTGCACGAGCGGCCGATCATCTCGCGCGTGATCTCGCTTACCCACCCGATGGAGATCAAGGAGGGCATGGTGTTCGCGCTGGAGACCTATTGCCCGGCGGCGGACGGCTTCTCGGCCGCGCGCATCGAGGAGGAATTGGTGGTCACCGACAAGGGCTGCCGCGTGATCTCGCTGTTCCCGGCGGAGGAATTGCCGATTGCGAATCGGTATTAATACCGATCGCGACGGAAACGAATTCGCAACTGAGTCGTCAAATTTGAACGGACATGTCGCGACGCGCGCCTTGACATCGGCGACGTCAGGGACAAGCTTGAATCTGCCGGCCGGGAAACCGCCGGCAGCCGTGCCAGGAATGCGGCACGGCACGCAAGCGAAACGGAGGTTTGAATGACACCACCGGATCAGCTTGCCGCGATGACCGCCTGAGGCAACCGTTCGGGCCTCGAGCGTAGCGGCGCGTCACGAACGCCACGCCGGGAGCGGCTTTTGGGCCGCATCAGTGAGGCATGGCCCTCCCCGCCCCTCCCGGCGCGCGATTTTTTGAAAATACGAGATCACTTCATCCTATCCCTCCCCTTCAGGGGAGGGTCGGTGAGCATCGAGCACAGCGAGATGCGAAGCGGGGTGGGGTGATTGAAGCGAAAAAGATAGCGACCCCACCCGGCCTCGCTCCGCAGCGCAGGCAAGTTTACGCAGCCTGCGCATGCTTGGCTGCGTATGCCACCCTCCCCTAAGCAGGGAGGGAATTACGTCTCCAATCCCGTCGGCACTTTCTTGTTCTCGCTCGTGAGCTTCATGCCGGCGGCGAGCGCGAGCGTCTCTAGCAACGCCGCGAAATCGCCGGCGAGATATTTTACGGGATCGGGCTTCAGCGTCGCCGCGCCGAAATGCGTTTGCAGCACGTCGCGCGTCGTCGACGTCACCGGCATCGGCACGTCGAACGCGCGCGAAAGCTCGAGGCCGAGATCGAGGTCCTTGCGCAGGAGCTCCGGCGTGAAAGTGGTGGTCCAGTCGAGATTGACGAGCGCCGGCGACTTGTAGCGCGTGAAGATCGAGCCCATCACCGAATTGTTCATGAAAGCGAGAAAAGCCGCGCGCGGCACGCCAGCCTTTTCGGCAAGCAGCGTGATCTCGCACAGATTCTCGATCACGACGCCGAGCATCACGTTATGCGCGATCTTGCAGATGCGCGCCAGCTCCCCCTCGCCGACATAGGAAACGCCGCGCGGCGCGAACACCTCGATGATCGGCGCGACGGCGCGCGCCGCTTTTTCGGGCCCCGAGGTCACCGCCGAGAGCTTGCCGGCCGCAACACATTTGCCGTTGCCGGAAACGGGGGCGGCGACGAAATCGATGCCGCGCGCGGCGAGCTTCGCGCGGATGTTCGCCGACTCCTCGACCGCGATCGTCGAGCAGTCGACGAAGATAGCGGGCCACTTGCCGCCATTGGCCACAAGCCCGTCCTTGCCGAAATAGATTTCCTCGAGGTCCTTGCCGGTGGAAACGATGGAGAACACTACGTCGACATGCGCGAGCTCCGCGACCTTGCCGACGATCTTGCCGCCTGCCTTCGCCAACGGCTCGGCCTTGGCGCGCGTGCGGTTCCAGATCGAAACGTCATGGCCCGCGGCCAGCAGCCGCTCGGCCATCGGGAAGCCCATGCGGCCCATGCCGATCCAGCCGATCTTCTGCGTGTTCTTCGCCATAGCGAACTCCTTCGTCGCGCCAGCCTGCAATATTTCAGAGGCCGAGATAAGCCTCTTTGATCTCCGGCTTGCCGGCGATTTCTTGTGCGGCACCCTGCATGAACGGGCGGCCCTCGGCGATGACATAAGCATAATCGCTGAAGGAGAGCGCGAGATGCACGTTCTGCTCGACGAGGAGGATGGTGAGGCCCGCGGCCTTGAGCGCATCGAGCGCCGCGACCAATTGCTGCACCACGACCGGCGCCAGCCCAAGCGAAAGCTCATCGATGATGAGAATTTCGGGATCCGACATCAGCCCGCGGGCAACCGCCAGCATCTGCTGCTCGCCGCCCGAGAAGGTGCCGGCCTTCTGATGGCGGCGGTCGGCAAGGCGCGGGAACAGCGCGAACACCCGCTCGAGATTTTGTGCGAACGCTTTCCGCCCGCGCCCGGAAAAGGCGCCCATCTCCAAATTCTCCTCGACGCTCATTTCGTCGAAGAGCTGACGGCCTTCCGGCACCAGCACCAGCCCGCGCGCGGCCTTGCGGTGCGGCGGCAGCGCCGTCACGTCTTCGCCTCGAAAGATCACGCGGCCGGCGTACGGCCGGATGGCGCCGGTGATCGCGCGCAAGGTCGTGGTTTTGCCGGCGCCGTTGGCGCCGACGAGCGTCGTCACCGCGCCGCGGCGCGCGACGAGCGAGACGCCCCACAGCACCTGGA
>JBGPVT010000257.1:0-2560 GCA_041491825.1 Xanthobacteraceae bacterium
CATATTCTTGAGGCGGGCTTCATTCTCCTTGTTGCGCGGTAAGTGATTCAAGCGATTCAGAATATTGCGGCCTTCGAAATTGCCTTCTTCCGTCAGCCCGTAGGGCGTCGTGAAGAATCCCGCCTCGCGCTCGCCGAGCACGGCCTTAATTTCGGCGAGCGACCAGACATAGAATTTTCCCTCCTCGCCCTCGGAGTCGGCGTCGAGGCTCGAAGCAAAGCCGCCTTCCGGGGTGATCATCTCGCGCGCGAGCCATTCGACCGTTTCCACGGCGCGCTCACGAAAGAGGAGATGGCCGGTCCGCGCATGCGCGAGCGCCAGCAACTCCAGAAGCTGGGCGTTGTCGTAAAGCATCTTCTCGAAATGCGGCACCAGCCATTGCTCGTCGACCGAATAGCGCGAGAAGCCGCCGCCGAGGTGATCGAAAATGCCGCCCTCGCTCATGCGGTCGAGCGTAGTTCCGACGGCGGAGAAATATCTTTCCTCGCCCGTACGCTCGCCGGCCCGCCACAGGAATTCGAGCATCCCGCATTGGGGGAATTTCGGCGCGCCGCGGACGCCGCCGTTCACCGGGTCGAAGAGGGAGCCGATACGCTCTGCGATGTCGTCGAGCTCGGCGGGGCCCATCTTGACCTTGCCCCCGGCTTTGGCGCGGGCGGCGAGCTGCGCTTTGAGCGCCTTGCGGTTCGTCTCGATCTTTTCCGGCTCCTGATGGAAGACGCGGGCGACCTCGCGCAGCACGTCGACGAAAGCGGGCCGGCCGTAGCGGGCGGTGTTCGGAAAATAGGTGCCGCCCCAGAACGGCTCGCCCGCGGGCGTGAGAAACATGGTGAGCGGCCAGCCGCCCTGCTCGCCGAGATGCTGCAGGGCGTTCATGTAGATCTCGTCGATGTCGGGCCGCTCCTCGCGGTCGACCTTGATGCTGACGAACAGCTCGTTCATCACCGCGGCCGCCGCTGGATCCTCGAAGCTTTCGTGCGCCATGACATGGCACCAGTGGCAGGCGGCGTAGCCGATGGAGAGCAGGATCGGCTTTTTTTCGCGCGTCGCTTCGGCGAGCGCCGGCGGCCCCCAGGGCCACCAATCCACCGGATTGTGCTGGTGTTGGAGGAGATAGGGGCTGGTTTCGCCGGCGAGGCGGTTTTCGTGCGACGGAGTGGGCGATGTATCCATGAAGATTTATTTGGTGAGGAAGTATTTGCGGCAAAGGCCCATGACAGTTAGCCCAAATTTATGCAGGTAGGCTGTATGACGAGATAGGCCTGTAGACATGCTGTAAGGGCTGCAAAGAAAGCGGCAACAGCATTTAAGCGACTTTGTTTGCGAAGCGCGTCTATAAAGTGATCAATTGAGTTTGGAATTTTTGTCAGTGATGCAATTAGCCAAAACAATGCGGCTGCCAAGGCCAGGCTCGCATCAATAAATTGAAGTTCACCGATAGTGCTGCAGGACAGATGCGCCATCGTCTACCTTGGCTTTCACACTAGCAACGATTCTATACTAGATTTAGTCATTTGTGGCGCCAACTTCGGTGATAGGAGCCGATTCCTATCGCGGGCGGCTAATTGAGCTAGGTGTCAATGCGATCGAAATCGACTACGCCCACATACGAGCCGGACACGATCTTCGCCCTCTCGTCGGGGCGGGGGCCTTCGGCGATCGCGGTGGTGCGAATCTCGGGCCCGCGCGCTCGATTCGGACTCGAAACGTTCACCGGCAAAATTCCGGCGCCGCGCCGCGCGGCCTACGCGACGTTCCGCGACCCTGATTCACGTGAAACAATCGACGACGGATTGGCGCTGTGGTTTCCGGCGCCGGCGAGCGAGACGGGCGAGGACACCGCCGAACTGCATCTGCATGGCGGGCGGGCGATCCTCGCGGCCGTGTTTCGCGTGCTCGGGCGCATCGACGGATTTCGCCCGGCGGAAGCCGGCGAGTTCACCCGTCGCGCGCTCCTCAACGGGAAACTCGATCTCGCCGCGGTCGAAGGTCTTGGCGATCTCGTCGCGGCCGAGACGGAAGCGCAGCGGCGCCAGGCGCTGGCGCAGTTTCGCGGAGCGCTGTCGGCGAAGGTCGAGGCCTGGCGGGCGAAACTCGTCGACGCGTTGGCGCTCATAGAGGCCGCAATCGATTTTTCCGATGAGGGCGACGTGCGCGGCGACCTGCCGCGATCTTCCATGAAGATCGCGGGCGAGCTCGCCGCCGAAATCAGACCTGTTCTCGCCGACGCCCCGCGCGGAGAACGATTGCGCGAAGGCTTCACGGTGGCGATCACGGGGGCGCCCAATGTCGGCAAATCGACGCTCCTCAACCGGCTCGCCGAGCGCGAGGTCGCGATCGTCTCGGCGATCCCCGGCACCACCCGCGACGCGATCGAAGTCGCGCTCGATCTCAAAGGGGTGCCGGTGGTGTTGATCGATACCGCGGGCATGCGCGAGACCGACGACCCCGTTGAAGCGGAAGGCGTGCGCCGCGCCCGCGCCCGCGCGGAGGCGGCCGATCTCGTCCTGTGGCTCGTCGACGATGCCCGCACCGATACGCGCCCCGAAAACGTTTCTCG
>JBGPVT010000258.1:0-2541 GCA_041491825.1 Xanthobacteraceae bacterium
CTTTTATTTTGTCGGTGGGGTGTTAACCAATTAACACACCACCCCCCCCCGTGGGGGGGTGGGTCGGCACGCGCGACGCGCGCGCGGGGGTGGGGGTCGAAGCGAGATGTATCCCACCCCACCCCGACAGCTCAGGACTTCGTCCTTCGCTGTCGACCCTCCCCGTCAAGGGGAGGGAAACACTGCATCGGATCACGAATATGAACATCCTCTCGATTCAGTCGCACGTCGCCTATGGCCATGTGGGTAACGCGGCAGCGACGTTTCCGCTGCAGCGGCTCGGCGCCGAGGTCTGGCCGATCCATACCGTGCAGTTCTCCAATCACACCGGCTACGGCGCCTGGCGCGGCGAGGTGTTCGGCGCGCCCCTCGTCCGCGAATTGGTGCGGGGCATCGAGGAGCGGGGCGTGCTTTCCTCCTGCGACGGGGTGTTGTCCGGCTATCTGGGCTCGGCCGAAATCGGAAACGCGATTCTCGACGCCGTGGGCCGGGTGAAGGCTTTGAGCCGCAACGCCCGCTATTGCTGCGATCCGGTGATCGGCGACGTCGGCCGCGGCGTGTTCGTGCGCCCCGGCATTCCCGAATTCATGCGCGAGCGCGCGCTGCCGGCCGCCGACATCGTCACGCCCAATCACTTCGAGCTCAATTATCTCTCCAGCCTCCCGAGCCAGACGATCGGCGAAGCGCTGCGCGCTTGCGATGCGCTGCACGCGATGGGGCCCGCCACGGTGTTGGTGACGAGCCTCTACGTGGAGGACACGCCGCAGGGCTCGATCGATCTCCTGGCCTCTGGCCCCGACGGCCGTTTTCGCATCCGCACGCCGCTCCTCGACATCAGCGTCAACGGCGCCGGCGACGCGATCGCGGCTCTTTTCTTCCTGCATGTCCTGAAAAGCGGCTCCACCGCCGACGCGCTCGCAAAGGCGGCCTCGTCGATTTTCGGCTTGCTCAAGCGCACGCAGGAAGCGGGCGCGCGCGAGCTTCTTCTGGTGGCGGCGCAGGAGGAATTCGTGCGGCCCTCGCGCGTCTTTCGGGCGGAAGCGCTCACGTGAAGGAAGCGGGCCTTCGCGTCGTTGCGATCGAGCGGCTTGAACTCCGCTTCGAGCCGCAGCCCTGGAAGTGGGCCGAGGCGAACCGGGCTTTGGTTGAGCGGCACTTCGAGCAGGCGCGCGAGAAGCGCCCGGCGCTGTGGAACGGGCGCGTGCTGCTTCTGCATCGCTTCGCGATCGAGGCGGAGGTTTTCCGCGGCGCCTATCTCGAGACCGATTTTGCAAGCTTCCTCGCCTGGCGCGACGCCGGCTTTCCCGATCCTTCGGTCAAGAACTGTTTTTCCGCCGGCGCCCTGCGCGCGGCCGACGGCGCCTTTCTTCTCGGCCGCATGGCGAGGCACACGGCCAATGCCGGCAAAGTCTATTTTCCCGCCGGCACGCCCGATCCCGGCGACGTGGGCGCGGATGGCGCGGTCGATCTGATGGGAAGCGTGCTCCGCGAATTGAAGGAGGAAACAGGGCTTGCAGCGAGCGAAGTGTCCCCCGGTCCGCGTTGGTATGCGGTGTTCGCGGGCGCCCGCATCGCGCTGATGCGCCCGCTTCGCCTGCGCGAGGCGTCCGATAAACTCGCCGCCCGTATCCGCGCTTTCATCGCGCGCGAAAAAGAGCCCGAACTCGAGGATATCGTGATCGTACGCGAGCCCGGCGATTTCGTGCCGGAAATACCTGATTTCGTTCGTGCTTATATCGAAAGCGAGTGGAACCCTTGAAGCGGAACGGCCTCTGACTTCCGGCGCGCAAAGACCGCGATTCAATTCGACGAAAAAGCGAAGTCTTAGAGCAGAAGCATGATCCTTTCCGAAAACCGGTTCCCACCCCGGATCAAGTCCGGGGCAGGCTTTTTCGGGATCATGCTTTAGCGGTAGCCGTGCGAGGTCTTCACGCGCGCGAGCAGCCCGCGCGCCTCGGCCTCGCGGCCGGCGGCGCAGGCGGGGCGGGCGCCGGCGGCGAGCTCCTCGTTGATGCGGTCGTAGACGACCTGGCTCAGATAGCCGGTCGTCACGTCGCGATCGACGAGCGCCTCGTATTCCGCGATCGGCTTGGTGCAGCTGGGCGGGCCGGTCAGGGCCCCGCGGGTCGCCACTCCTCCAGGCGCGGGGGCCGCCGGAGGGGCCTGGGTGCCGCCGCCCGCACAGGCGGCGAGCGAAAGCCCGAGAAGCGCCGATGACGCCGATAAGGATAAGGTCCGCCGCATTCGATCCCCCGCGAGACGATTCTAGCCAAGGCTAGCTTGAGAATCAGGAAAACTCGATGGAATTCGGGCAAGGGTGCTGTCCTAAGCTTCGACTTGCCTCTGAGGGCGCCCGCCGCTAGAACCGCCTCGCGCCGCCGTCTTCATCTTCGATTAAATATTCGGGCGAAGACTGGCGGTCGATTCGAGAGCCACGCGGACGCCGCCATGATCGAGATTTCCAAAGGCCGCTCTGCCAACCCGCTCACTGAAGTGATCGCGGGCCGCGCTCTCATTCTCGCCGGGCTTCTTCTCCTTCGC
>JBGPVT010000259.1:0-2520 GCA_041491825.1 Xanthobacteraceae bacterium
ATTTCGCCGCTCAGGAAGCCCTTGCGTTCGAAGGCGACGCCCGCCCGCGCAAGCAAGCCGTCGGAGCCGCGGCGGATGCCGGTGAAATCGACGTCGAGATCGAACTTGCGCGTATCGATGCCGGCCTCGACGAAAGGCTTGATCCCGGGCGTCCATTCGTAAGCGCCGCGCAGGCGCATGCCGTAGGCGTCATAGTTGCGGTCGGCGAGATTGAAGGTCGCGCCGGAGGTGAGTTCCGCGTTTTGATAGACGTAGCGATCGAACAGGCCGCGCAGGCCGATCTCGAAGCGGTTGAAGCGCTGCACGATGCCGAGCGTCGTGCCGAACGAATAGACATTGGGCGGGCGCACCACGCCGCTCACGGAGTCGGGGCTGCCGGGATTCTCGGTGGTCAAAGCCGCGCGGCCCTCGATCTCGACGCGGGTGAGCGCGGTCACGTCGATGCGGCCACGTACTGTCCCGTATAGCTCGGGACGATTGTTGGCTGGCACGTCGGAAAATTCGGTGTAGGAGCCGCGCAGGTCCGCGGTCAGCTCGTGGCGCGTCCAATTCGAGCGCGCGGTGAATTGGGGCGCGATCACATAGAATTTCGAGCCGGGCCCGCCCGGTGTGCGCAAGGCGTTGGAATCGTAGCCCATGGAGAAATCGAGAATCGAACGCAGCGTAAAGCTGCCGACATTGATGCCGGCAGGCGCGAACGGCTCCTCTTCGGGCGGGCGCCTGCGCGGATAGCGGATCGGGGTGATGGCGCCGGTGACTTCGGGACTTGTGGCCGGACGCGGCGAGGCCGCGGTAGGCGCCGGAGCTGCCGCTATTGTCTGCTTCGCAGCGGATTTCTTCGCCGTACGTGCGCGCTTGGTCGTGAGACTGGAAGATTTGGGGCCCGCCGAAATGAACCCGGTCGTCCCCGCGCCGGTACCCGGCGGCAACAAAAAGGGAATCGTGCCAGGCGGCGATTCCGCGGCGGCGCGCGGAGCTACGGCGATCGCTGGACTCGCGGGCGATGCCGCGAGCGTGCGGCGCAGGGGAAATTTCGCCGGGTCCTCGGCCGTGCTCTGGGCGTGCGCGGCGATGGCAACGCAACCGAGCGCGATCGCGCCGAGGACGGCGTGCATTTTTGCGGGACGAAGGCACAGGAACACTTTGAGCGGCTCACGATCGATATGGTTAACGAAACTAGAACGGGCATGGTTAACGGACCCTTGTCCCCGCCTGTTTCCGGCCTTCGAGTGGCCTGCGGACCCTTGCCCGTGCTAGGGAATCCGCTCGGGACACCGGGGAGCGTTCCTGCATGGCCAGCAAAGGCCGCGTAGCGGTCAAGAAGGAGCCCGCGTCCGAGCTGGTGCGCTCGGCCTTGCGCACGCTCGCCACCGAGATGGCAGGGCTCGAAGCGCTATCGGGCACCCTCAATGACGGGCTCGGCGCCGCCTTCGTCGAGGCGGTGGAGAAGATCAAGGCGGCCAAGGGCCGCGTGATCGTCACCGGCATGGGCAAAAGCGGCCATATCGGCCGCAAGATCGCCGCCACCTTCGCCTCGACCGGCACACCCGCCTATTTCGTCCATCCCGGCGAAGCCAGCCACGGCGATCTCGGCGTCATCACTCCCGACGACGTCATCGTCGCGCTTTCGTGGTCGGGCGAGACGGTCGAGCTCAAGGATCTCCTGGATTACGCCAAGCGCTTCCGCGTGGCGCTCATCGCCATCACGGCGCGGGTGGATTCGACGCTGGCGCGGGCCGCCGATGTATCGCTATTGCTTCCGGCCGCGCGCGAAGCCTGCCCGCTGGGGCTCGCCCCTACCACGTCGACGCTCATTCAGCTTGCGCTCGGCGACGCACTCGCGGTCGCCCTGTTCGAAAGCCGGGGCTTCACCGCGCTCCAATTCAAGGATTTGCACCCCGGCGGCCGGCTCGGCGCGAGCCTGACTTTCGTGCGCGACGTGATGCATAAGGGCAAGTCCGTGCCGGTAGTCGCACGCGGCGCGCGCATGACCGAGGCTTTGGTGGAAATGACCTCCAAGGGCTTCGGCTGCGTCGGCGTCACCGATGCCGCGGGTGTGCTCGTCGGCATCATCACCGATGGCGACTTGCGGCGGCACATGCGCGAGGATCTTCTTGCCTCGCCGGTCGATGTGGTGATGACCAAGAAGCCGAAGACGGTGCGGCCCGATCAGCTCGCGGGCGAAGCGCTCGAAATGCTGAACGCCGCGAAGATCACGACCCTGTTCGTGGTCGAGGCCGGCAAGCCGGTCGGACTCGTGCATTTCCACGATCTGCTGCGAATCGGCGTCGCCTAGATTTCTTTCTTCAGATCCAGCCGGCAAGCTCGCGGATGATCAGGTTGCGGATCACCCGCATGCCGCGCTCCGAATCGTTGAGGCAGGGGACGGCGAGGAAATTCTCGCCGCCGGCCGCACGGAAGACCGCCGCGTTCTCGACCGCGACTTCCTCGAGCGTCTCCAGGCAATCGGCGGAGAAACCGGGCATGATCACGGCGAGATTTTTCACGCCCGACTGCGCG
>JBGPVT010000260.1:0-2477 GCA_041491825.1 Xanthobacteraceae bacterium
AACAGCGTCGTCGGCACCACCACCGCCACCTGCTTGCCGGAGAGCGCGGTGATGAAGGCGGCGCGGAGCGCGACCTCGGTCTTGCCGAAGCCGACATCGCCGCAAACCAGTCGATCCATCGGCCGCCCGGCGGCGAGATCGCCGGTCACCGCCTCGATCGTGAAATCCTGGTCGTCGGTTTCCTCATAGGGGAAGCGCGCGCAGAACTCGTCGTAGACGCCCTCGGGCACCGTGAGCTTCGGCGCCTCGCGGAGCTTGCGCGCGGCAGCGACGCGCACCAGTTCCGCCGCCATCTCGCGGATGCGGGTCTTCAGGCGTGCCTTCCGCGATTGCCAGCCGAGACCGCCAAGCCGGTCGAGTTCGACCGCGGTTTCTTCATTGCCGTAGCGCGAGAGCAATTCGAGATTTTCGACCGGCAGGAACAGGCGGTCGCCACCGTGATAGTGGATCTCTAAGCAATCGTGCGGCGCGCCCAGCGCCTCGATCGTCTTCAGCCCCGCGAAGCGGCCGATGCCATGCTCGATGTGGACGACGAGATCGCCGGCGGAAAGGCTGGTGAGCTCGGTGATGAATTCGTCGGCGCGGCGTGATCGGCGGCGCGGGCGCGCGAGTCGGTCGCCGAGAATGTCTTGCTCGGAGATGATCGCGGCATCGCCGCTCTCGAAGCCGGTCTCGAGACCCAAAATGGCGAGGCTGAAGGCGCCCTTTGACAGCGCGCGCGTTTCCGTAAAATTCGTCACCGGTCGCAAATCGGCGAGCCCGTGGTCCAACAGCACGTGCTGCATGCGCTCGCGCGAGCCCTCGCTCCAGAAGGCGAAGACCACGCGCTTGTTCGCGGCTTCCAGCGCACGCGCATGGGCGACGACCGCATCGAAGAGGTTTCGGTTTTCGTCGGCGCGTTCGGTGGCAAAGGTGCGGCCGGCCTTGCCGCCGGCGTCGATCACGTCGCGCGCCTCCGGCATAGCGAAAGGCGAGAGGCGAACAAGCGCGCTGTCCGCGAGCCGCGCCTTCCACTCTTTTTCCGTGAGATAAAGCCGCTCCGGCGGCAGCGGCTTGTAGAGCGGGCTTTGCCCCGCCTCCATCGCCTCCCGCCGCGCCGCGTAATAGTCGGCGATTTGCGCGAGCCGCTCGCCCGCCGCCTCCTCGATCAGCGTCTCCAGCACGACCGGCGCACCCGGCAAATAATCGAACAGGGTTTCGAGCCGTTCGGCGAACAGCGGCAGCCAGTGTTCGAGGCCGGGATGGCGTCGGCCCTGGCTCACCGCCTCGAAGAACGCATCGCCCTTGGTTTGGCCGCCGAACTCGGCGACGTAACCCATGCGGAAGCGCTTGATCGTTTCCTCGGCGAGCTGCACTTCGCTGGTAGGGACCAATTCGAGTTTATCGACGCGACTCGCCGTGCGCTGCGTCTCCGGATCGAAGGCGCGGATCGATTCCAGCGCATCGCCGAAAAAATCGAGCCGCACCGGCGCGCTTCCCCCCGGCGCGTAGAGATCGAGAATGCCGCCGCGCACGGCATATTCGCCGATGTCGCGCACGGTCGAGGCGCGGATAAATCCGTTGGTCTCGAGCCAGCGCGCGATCTCGCTCATCGGCCGCACATTGCCAGGGGCAAGCGCGAGCGACTGCGCGGCAACCGACGCGCGAAGCGCCACGCGCTGCAGGAGCGCGTTGATCGTGGTGAGCACGATGCCGGAATCGCCGCTCCATCGCGCAAGTGCCGCCAGCGTCGCCATGCGGGTTGCGGCGACCGCGGCATTGGGCGACACGCGGTCGTAGGGCAAGCAATCCCAGGCCGGGAACGTCAGCACGGAGAGATCGGGCGCGAAGAAGGAAAGCGCGCGTTCGAACGCCGCCATGCGCTCGGCATCGCGGCAGACGACGAGCAAGCGTTTCGATTCCGCCTTCGCGCGCGCGGCGATGCTGCGGGCGAGATCGGCGGCGACGAGTCCGGAAAATCCGTCGGGGACGCTGGCGATGGTGATCGCTTTGCCCCGAACGAGGCGATCGGCGGGGGCGAACGGCTTGTTCATCGCGCGCTTCCGAGATGAAAGTCGCGGAGCCGGCGCAACAGCGGGGTGTCGTAAGGTGCGGGCGTTTCCTCGCTGCCAACGATCCAGCCGTAAAGATCGTGATCGGGCACATCCATCAGCGCCTCGAACGCGCCGATGTCCTGCTCGTCGAGTTTCGCGATTTCCGCGTCGGCAAAGCGGCCGAGCAGCAGATCCAGCTCGCGCGTGCCGCGATGCCAGGCGCGGAAGCGCAGCCGCCGCCGGCGGAGATCGAGGTCTTGGTTCGAGCGCGATTCGGTCATCAGGCAACGCCAAAAGCCCGGACGCGCCGGGCGCGCTTGATATAGCGAGGCAAAACGGGAATGTCAGGTGCACGTCCCCTCTCCCCATTGGGGAGAGGGTCAGGGGTGAGGGGGAAACGGCGTCAGATGCTTCATCGACGATCGAGGGCCCCCCCCCCCCCCC
>JBGPVT010000261.1:0-2434 GCA_041491825.1 Xanthobacteraceae bacterium
ACGTCGATCACCGCGATCTCGCCGCCCGCGCGCTACGCATGGCGGGGGGTCTTGCCGCGCTCGGCATCGGCCAGGGCGATTGCGTCGCCATCCTGATGCGGAACGATATCCCGTATCTCATCGCCTCCTATGGCGCGATCGCACTCGGCGCCTTCGCGGTGCCGATCAACTGGCACTTCAAGGCGGACGAGGTCGGCTACGTTTTGCGCGACAGCGGCGCCAAGGTGCTCGTCGCGCACGCCGATCTTTTTCGCGCAGTGGACGGGGCAATTCCGCGCGGGCTGCCGGTGCTCGCGGTCGAAACGCCGCCGGAAATCATCGCGGCCTACGGCATCGATCCGGCGGATGCGCGGGCTCCGGCCGGCGTGCAGGAATTCGAGGCGTGGCTCGCGGCGCAAACGCCGCACGAGAGCCCACCGCTGCCGCCGACCTTGAGCATGATCTACACCTCCGGCACCACCGGCCACCCCAAGGGCGTCAAGCGCCGGGCGATGACGCCGGAAGAAGAGAAGGCGATGGACGCCATCCGCAACCTCGTCTTCGGCATGAAGCCGGGCTGCCGGACGGCGGTCACGGGCCCGCTCTATCACTCGGCGCCCAATGCCTTCGGGCTCCGCGCGGGCAGGATGGCGGAGCGGCTCGTGCTGATGCCGCGCTTCGAGGCGGAGGAGTTGCTGGCGCTGATCGAGCGCGAGCGGATCGACGCCCTATTCATGGTGCCGACGATGTTCGTGCGGCTCTTGAAACTGCCCGCGGCGGTGCGCCGAAAATACGATCTCTCCTCGCTCCGCCACGTCATCCATGCCGCCGCCCCTTGTCCCGCCGAGATCAAGCAGGCGATGATCGATTGGTGGGGACCGGTGATCTACGAATTCTACGGCAGCACCGAGTCGGGCCCGGTGACGTTCGTTTCCTCCGAGGAGACATTGAAGAAGCCGGGCACGGTCGGCCGCCTCGCCCCCGGCGCCGAAATCAGGATTCTCGACGAGGCCGGACGCGCGCTGCCGCCGGGCGAAGTCGGCGAGGTCTATTCGCGCATTTCCGCCTATTCCGATTTCACCTACCACAATTTTCCGGAAAAGCGCCGCGAGATCGAGCGCGACGGGTTCATCACCTCCGGCGACGTCGGCTATTTCGACGATGATGGGTATTTGTTCCTATGCGACCGCAAGCGCGACATGGTGATCTCGGGCGGCGTCAACATCTATCCCGCCGAGATCGAGGCGGTGCTGCTGGCGATGCCGTGCGTCGCCGATTGCGCCGTGTTCGGCGTGCCCGACGACGAGTACGGCGAGGCGTTGATGGCGGTGATCGAGCCCGTGAACGGCGCCCGCGTCGATCTCGCGCAAGTCCGCGCGGAGCTAACGCAAAAGCTCGCCGACTATAAAGTGCCGAGGATGATCGAGGTGCGCGCGAGCCTGCCGCGCGAGGATTCGGGAAAAATCTTCAAGCGGCGGCTCCGCGATCCCTATTGGGAGGGCGTGCGGCGGAAGATTTGATTTCGGTTAGCCTGTCATGGCCGGGCATATCTCAATTATTGTCATGCCGGGCTTGACCCGGGCATCCATACGGACTGCCGGCATGTGCTGAATTTCATCATGGATTGCCGGGTCAAGCCCGGCAATGACGGGAATAGGAAAAGCTCGAGGATTAATAGCAACAACAAAAGGAGCGAGTGATGGATCTCGGAATTGCCGGCAAGAAGGCGATCGTCTGCGCGTCGAGCCGCGGGCTCGGCTATGGTTGCGCCATGGCGCTGGCGGAAGCCGGCTGCGAAGTCGTCGTCAACGGCCGCGACGAGAAGCGTCTCGCGGAAGCCGCGGCCGAGATCGCCAAGGCGACGAAAGCAAAAATCATCCCCGTCGCCGCCGACGTGGCGACCCCCGCCGGCCAAAAGGCGCTGTTCGCCGCCTGTCCCGAGCCCGACATTCTCGTCAACAACAATGCCGGTCCCCCCTTTCGCGATTTTCGCGAGCTCGACCGGCAGAAAATCCTCGACGGTGTTACCGCCAACATGGTGGTCGCCATCGAACTGATCCAGAAGGCGATCGACCCGATGGTGGCGAAGAAATTCGGCCGCATCGTCAACATCACCTCGAGCTCGGTGAAAGCCCCGATCGCCGGTCTCGATCTTTCCTCCGGCGCCCGCGCGGGGCTGACTTCGTTCCTCGCCGGCGTCGCGCGCACGGTCGCCGCCTCGAACGTGACCATCAACTTTCTGCTGCCGGGCTCCCTCGACACCGATCGCCTGCGCTCCAACATCGAGGCCAATGCGAAAAAGCAGAACATCAGCGTCGAGCAGTTCCGCCAGGCGCGGATCAACACCGTGCCCGCCCGGCGCTTCGGCGAGGCGGCGGAATTCGGTGCCGCCTGCGCGTTCCTCTGCTCGGCGAGAGCCGGCTACATCACCGGACAGAATTTGCTGATCGACGGC
>JBGPVT010000262.1:0-2369 GCA_041491825.1 Xanthobacteraceae bacterium
CACCGTGGTCTGCGCGACCGCGAACAGAAGCGAGGGTCCTTTGGCTTTCGGCTTAGCGCTCTTGGCCTTCGATCGCGGACGCGCCTTCGCCTTCGACTTTTTCTTGGTTTTCGCCATGGCCATCTCCGGGGAATACGAAAAAACCGGCGGGGCCGCCGGAAAGTGCGGCGGATATAACCCGGGTCCCGGCGAGACGCGAGCCTTTCCCTTGGGCATCCCCTTGGGAGAGAAATCGTGCCTGAAATACGAATAAATCATGTAAATCCCATGCATTTACCGCATTGCAGCAATGAGGCTGCGCCGCTACCAAAATACCCACCCTGGGCTACATATCACGCGAACCAAGAAGCGGGCCGATTCCAACCGGTTCGCGAGGAAGAAGGAGATTCAACATGTTGCTTTGGGGAACCATTGTCCGGCTCTACAAGCGCTGGCGCGCTTACGAGCGGACCTACGAAGAGCTGATGCGGCTCGACGACCGCGAGCTCGCCGATATCAACGTCCGGCGCTCGGAAATCGACGCGATTGCGCGCCATTCCGCCCGCTCGATCTAACCTACCCACGCAATCGTGATCCAACGGCCCCGGCATCCCGCCGGGGCCTTTGCTTTTTTGCGAGCGACATATTCGCGCCCTTCATTGCCCGCCGCTGCTGCCGCGCCTAAGATTCAAAAAACCAAGGAGCAATCATGGGCACGCTCACCGGATTCGGCTCGCTCGCGAAAATTCCGCCGAAAGTGATCACCGACAAGATCTCCGGCCGCATGATGGCCGGCGAACAAGGCATGGTGGTGTGGTGGGAGATGAAGGCGGGCGCCCATGCGGGCTCGCACTCGCATTCGAACGAACAACTGGTGTGGATGCTGAAGGGCCGCATGGAGCTTCGCATCGGCGATGAAAAGCGGATGATGGGGCCGGGCGACGTCGCGGTGATCCCCGGCGGTGTCAATCATGAGGCGTGGTTTCCGGAGGACGCGCAAGTGGTCGACATTTTCTGCCCGCCGCGCGAGGATTTTCTCGCGGGCGTGCAGCCCGCCTACATGAAGAAGGCATGAGGACGATCCACATCGTCGGCGGCGGCCTCGCCGGCGCGGAAGCAGCCTGGCAGGCGGCGCAGAGCGGCGTGCCGGTCGTCCTCCACGAGATGCGGCCGGAGCGGGGCACGCCCGCGCACAAGACCGAGAAGCTCGCAGAACTCGTCTGCTCCAATTCGTTCCGCTCCGACGATTCCGCGATGAACGCCGTCGGCCTCCTGCATCATGAGATGCGGCTGCTCGGCTCGCTGATCATGCTTTCCGCCGACGCCAACCAAGTGCCGGCGGGTGGCGCGCTCGCCGTCGACCGCGAGGGATTTTCCGCCGCCGTGACGGCAGCAATCGAGCGGCATCCGCTGATCGAGGTGCAGCGCGAGGAAGTGATCGCGCCGCCGGCGGAGTGGGATAACGCCATCGTCGCCACCGGGCCCCTCACCTCGCCCGCGCTCGCGGAAGCGATCCGCGCACGCACCGGCGAGCGGGCGCTCGCCTTCTTCGACGCGATCGCGCCGATCGTGCACAAGGACTCGATCGATCTCACGATTGCCTGGTTCCAGTCGCGCTACGACAAGACGGGCCCCGGCGGCTCGGGCGCCGACTACGTCAACTGCCCGCTTTCGCGCGAAGACTACGAGCGCTTCGTCGCGGCGGTGAACGCCGCCGAGAAGGTCGAATTCAAGGAATGGGAGGGCACGCCCTATTTCGACGGGTGTCTTCCGATCGAGGTGATGGCCGCGCGCGGCCTGGAGACCCTGCGGCACGGGCCGATGAAGCCGTTCGGATTGACCAACTCGCACAAGCCCGGCGAAAAATTATACGCCGTCGCGCAGCTCCGGCAGGACAATAAGCTCGGGACCCTCTTCAACATGGTCGGCTTCCAGACCAAGCTCCGCCACGGCGAGCAGACGCGCGTCTTTCGGATGATCCCAGGCCTGCAAGGCGCCGAATTCGCGCGGCTCGGCGGCTTGCATCGCAACACCTATCTCGACGCGCCGAAATTGCTCGACGGCACGCTGCGGCTGAAGGCCGACTTAAAGCTCCGCTTCGCCGGCCAAATCACCGGCTGCGAGGGCTATGTGGAGAGCGCCGCGATCGGTCTCTTGGCCGGGCGCTTCGCCGCCGCCGAGCGGCGCGCGGAAAACCCGCGCCTGCCGCCGCCGACCACGGCACTCGGCGCGCTGCTTGGCCACATCACCGGCGGTCACATCGAAACCATCGAGGCGGGTCCGCGCTCGTATCAGCCGATGAACGTCAATTTCGGCCTGTTCCCGCCGCTCGCAGAGGAGCCGCGCAAAGTAACCGGCGGGAAATTTCGC
Organism: Xanthobacteraceae bacterium; assembly: GCA_041491825.1. Taxonomy (GTDB): domain Bacteria; phylum Pseudomonadota; class Alphaproteobacteria; order Rhizobiales; family Xanthobacteraceae; genus Palsa-892. Next base: position 2,350 of record JBGPVT010000262.1, read on the forward strand.
GGGCCTTCGCGCGCGCTCGC
>JBGPVT010000263.1:0-2333 GCA_041491825.1 Xanthobacteraceae bacterium
CGCGATCGAGATCACCGCGCGCGCGGGAACGACGATCCGATTTCGCGAAACCGGCCGTTGACTTTCCTTCCCGCCCCCGGACAAATCCCCCGCGCCAGGAGCCGCAGAGATGTCCGCCGAACTCGCTCATGTCATCGACGAAGCCTTCGAAAAGCGGGCCGGGATCGGGCCGAAGACAAAGGGACCCGTCCGCAAGGCGGTGAAGGCGGCGATCGAGCTCCTCGACCAGGGTCGCGCCCGCGTCGCCGAGCGCCGGGCCGACGGCAGCTGGCACGTCAATCAATGGCTGAAGAAAGCGGTGCTGCTTTCGTTCCGCCTCGAGGACATGCGCGCGATCAAGGGCGGCCCCGGCAAGGCCGCGTGGTGGGACAAGGTGCCCTCGAAGTTCGAGGGCTGGAAGGCGGCGCAATTCAAGAAGGCGGGTTTTCGCGCAGTACCGGGCTCAATCGTCCGGCGCGGCGCCTTCATCGCGCCCGGCGTCGTTTTGATGCCTTCCTTCGTCAATCTCGGCGCCTATGTCGGCGAGAACACGATGGTCGACACCTGGGCGACCGTCGGCTCCTGCGCGCAGATCGGCAAGAACGTCCACATCTCCGGCGGCGCCGGCATCGGCGGCGTGCTGGAGCCGCTGCAGGCGGGACCGGTGGTGATCGAGGACGATTGCTTCATCGGCGCGCGCTCAGAGGTCGCCGAGGGCGTCGTCATGCGCAAGGGCTCGGTGCTGTCGATGGGCGTCTATCTCGGCGCCTCCACCAAGATCGTCGATCGCGCGAGCGGCCAGGTTTTCATGGGCGAGGTGCCGCCCTATTCCGTCGTGGTGCCGGGCTCGCTGCCGGGAAAGCCGATCGGCAACGAGCCCGGCCCCTCGCTCTATTGCGCGGTGATCGTCAAGCGCGTCGACGAGAAGACGCGGGCGAAGACGAGCATCAACGAATTGCTGCGGGATTAGCGATCGGGATGGCCGAAATCGTCGAAATCGCCCAGGCGCTGATCCGCTGCCGCTCGGTGACGCCGGCGGAAGGCGGCGCGCAAGCCTATCTCGGCGATTTGTTGAAACGCGCGGGCTTCGAAATTCACCGGCAGAAATTTTCCTCCCCCGGCATGCCGGAGATCGACAATCTTTTCGCCAAGATCGGAGGCGGCAAGCCGCATCTCGTCTTCGCGGGTCACACCGACGTCGTGCCGCCGGGGAACGAATCGAGCTGGCGCCATTCTCCCTTCGCCGGCGAAATCGCCGACGGAAAACTGTTCGGGCGCGGTGCCGCCGACATGAAAGGCGCGATCGCGGCGTTTGCCGCCGCCGCGCTCGATTTCAGCGCCAAGGGAAAGCCGAGGGGCGCGATTTCGCTTCTCATCACCGGCGACGAAGAGGGTCCGGCGGTGAACGGCACGGTGAAGCTCCTGCAATGGGCGAAGGCGCGGGGCGAAAAATTCGATCACGCCATCGTCGGCGAGCCGACAAGCATCAAGCGCGTCGGCGACACGATCAAGACCGGCCGCCGCGGCAGCCTGTCGGCGACGCTCTCGGTGTTCGGCAAGCAGGGCCACGTCGCCTATCCGGACCGCGCGCAAAACCCGATGCGGCCGCTGGTCGCGATGTTGGATGCGCTCACGGAGAAGCCCTTCGACGCGGGCACCAAGGAATTCCAGCGCTCGAACCTGGAAGTGACTTCGGTCGAAAGCGGCAGCGCCGTTTTCAACGTCATTCCGGGCGAGGCGAAGGCGCGCTTCAACATCCGTTTCAACGACAAGCATACGATCGCGAGCCTCAAAAAATCGATCGAGAAGCGATTGAGAAGCGCCGCGAAGGGCGCGCGCTACCGGCTCGACTACGAGCCGCCGAGCGAATCCTATCTCACCCGGCGCGGTCCCTTCGTCGATCTCGTGGTGAAGGCGGTCGCCGAAAGCGGCGTGAAGGCGGTACTTTCCACCGCGGGCGGCACTTCGGACGCGCGCTTCATCAAGAATTATTGCCCGGTGGTCGATCTCGGGCTCGTCGGCAACACCATGCACCAGATCGACGAACACGTGCCGCTCGAAGACTTACAGCAGCTCACGAAAATTTATCGCAGGATTCTCGAAAGATATTTTGAAGCCTTCAAGGTTTGAGCACCCACCCCCTCACCCTCGGGATGCCTCGCGCCGCTCGGCATCCCTTTTCCCTCTCCCCCTCCCGCATGCGGGAGGGGGAGAGGAAAGGGAGGGCGCAGCCCGACCGAACTCGGGCCTGCCCGAGTTCGATTAAAGAATCAGAAGTCGGGTGAACCCGACTTCTGGGGGTGAGGGGGTGGGTCGAGTTGTGCCGACTGAATCAATAATCGACGCGCATAAGA
>JBGPVT010000264.1:0-2324 GCA_041491825.1 Xanthobacteraceae bacterium
CCGATCGTTGAAGGCCTGCAATTGCGCGATCTCCTCGCGCGTGAGCGTCATCGGCGTGTCTTCGCGCCGGGCAGCCCATTCGGCCCGCGTGAACACGCGATAAGGCGAGAGCCCGTCGTCAACGCGTTGTTCCATGGAATCCGCTTTCCCGGGACCGGGTTCAGTCCTTGCGCCGCGATGCTTTTTCATCGAGGCCCGAGCGCGCGGTGCGTCGCTCGAGTTCGGCATAGACGTTCGCGAGCGCGACCCCGCGCGATTCGAGGACGACGAGGAGATGGTAGAGGAGATCGGCCGATTCGGCGACCAAAGCCTTGGGCTCGCCCGAGACGGCCGCGAGCGCCGTTTCCATGGCCTCCTCGCCGAGTTTTTTCGCGCATTTCTCGGCCCCTTCGTCGAGGAGCTTCTTGGTATAGGAGCGTTCGCCGCCCGAGCGGGCGCGCTCGGCGATGATCGCGGCAAGCGATTCGAGGGTGAAGGCCATGGGTTCTCCGACGCGGCCCTATCAGGGATCGAGCCGCACCGGCAAGCCCGCCTTGGCCATGTGGCGCTTGGCCTCGCCGATGCTGAATTCGCCGAAGTGAAAGATCGAGGCGGCGAGCACGGCGGTGGCGCCGCCGTCGCGAATGCCTTCGACCAGATGCTCGAGAGTGCCGACCCCCCCCGAAGCGATCACCGGCACCGGCACGGCGTCGGCAATAGCGCGGGTGAGCGTGAGATCATAGCCCGTTTTGGTGCCGTCGCGGTCCATGGAGGTGAGCAGAATCTCTCCCGCACCGAGGGCGACGACTTCTCGCGCATAGGCGACGGCGTCGAGGCCGGTCGGGTTGCGTCCGCCATGGGTGAAAATCTCCCAGCGCCCGCTCTCGTCGGACTTGGAGACTTTCTTCGCATCGATCGCGACCACGATGCACTGCTCGCCGAATTTCTCTGCCGCCTCCTTGACGAAGGCGCGCCGCTGCACCGCCGCGGTATTGATCGAGACCTTGTCGGCGCCGGAGGCAAGCAACATGCGCACGTCCTCGATGCTGCGCACGCCGCCGCCGACGGTGAGCGGCATGAAACAGGCTTCCGCGGTGCGAGTGACGACGTCGAGCAAGATCGCGCGCTCCTCGTGGCTCGCGGTGATGTCGAGAAAGCAAAGCTCGTCGGCGCCGGCCGCGTCATAAGCCTTGGCGGCTTCCACCGGATCGCCGGCGTCGCGCAGATCCACGAAGCGCACGCCTTTCACGACGCGGCCGTCCTTCACGTCGAGGCAGGGAATGACGCGCACCTTGAACATCGTCAGGCGGTTTTGGCGCGCACGAGGGCGAGCGCCGCCTTGGCATCGAGCCTACCGTCATAGAGCGCGCGGCCAGCGACGGCGCCCGCGAGCTTTTTCGCACGGGGCTGTAGCAGGGCGCGGACATCGTCGAGCGAGGCAAAACCGCCGGAGGCGACTATAGGAACCGTGACCGCGTCAGCGAGCGCAATGGAAGCGTCGAGATTGAGCCCCTTCAGCATGCCGTCGCGCTCTACATCCGTATAAATGATCATCGCCACGCCGGCGTCCTCGAAGGTGCGAGCAAACTCGGTGACGTCCAGCATGGTCTCTTCCACCCAGCCCGCGACCGCGACCTTGCCCGCGCGCGCATCGATGCCGACGGCAATCTTGCCCGGATATTTCTTCGCGGCCGCCTTGACGAAGGCGGGATCGCGCACCGCGGCGGTGCCGATGATGACGCGCGCGACGCCTTTGCCGAGCCAGGCTTCGACGGTCGCCATGTTGCGAATGCCGCCGCCGAGCTGCACCGGAATCTTCACCGCTTTCAGGATCGCGGCGACCGCCAAGGCGTTCACCGGCTTGCCGGCGAAAGCACCGTCGAGATCGACGAGATGCAGCCATTCGAAGCCTGCCACCTCGAAGCTGCGCGCTTGCGCCGCTGGATCCCGGTTGAACACGGTCGCGCGCTTCATGTCGCCCTGTTCGAGCCGCACCGCTTCGCCGTTCTTCAAGTCGATGGAGGGAAAGAGGATCATGGCTTCCATCTCAGAAAATTCCCGAGCAACGCGAGGCCGAGCTTCTGGCTCTTCTCGGGATGGAATTGCGTTCCCGCCACATTATCGCGCGCGACCGCGGCAGTGATCGGACCACCATATTCGGCGTCCGCCACCAAGTCTTCTTTGTCCGCGGGTGCAAGCTGATAGGAATGTACGAAATAGGCGTGCAGCCCCTGGGGGCCGAGCGTAATGCCGTCGAACAGCGGATGATGGTTGCGCGGCACCAGCGTGTTCCAGCCCATGTGCGGAATCTTGAGCGTGGAATCGGAAGGCGCGATGCGATCGAC
>JBGPVT010000265.1:0-2317 GCA_041491825.1 Xanthobacteraceae bacterium
CGCCCAGATCGCTTTCATCGCTGTTTCGGCTTGCTTGAGCGCATTCTCCGGCGTCTCGACGCCGGTCGCCGCGCGCGCGAACATCGTGTTCAAGATCCAGGCGTTGAAAGTCTCGTTGACGGCGGCGTTGGAATAACCGGGATAACCGACGTTCGTGGACCAATCGAGGGCGTCGGACATCACCGCGTATTTGTCCGCGGGTATTGCTTTCGCATCCTTGGCGATGAGCGCTTTGATGTCGGGCACCGTCGCAGGGAAGCAGGGAAAATTATAGAACTCGCTTGCCAGGAAGCCCTGCCGGAAGCTGTCCATGTAATCGACGAGGAATTTCTTGGCGCCCCCGATGTTCTCGGCGAATTTCCACACCAAGTAGCAATCCATCACGTGCTCGAGGCCCATGCGGCGCACGGGACCCTTGGCGGCTCTCGCGAGCCCGATCTTCTCGTGGATCGGCAGCTTGTCGTTCTCGCCGGCGCGCGTGATCGAGATTGCGTTCATGACGAGCGACGATCGCCCCGCCAGCATTTGCCGGTTGTTGGAAGACGGATCCCAGGCGAGCACCTCGGGCGTCTCGGTTTCCTCGAACAGCGCCTTGACGAATTTGAGCGCCTCCAGCGTTCCCTTCGAGTTGATGGCGAGATTGCCCTCGGCGTCCTGCTCGTGGGCGCCGAACGAATACATGATCGCGCGCATCGCCATGGCGGTGTCGAGCTCGGCCGAAAGGCCGATGCCGACCGGAATGCCGGTCTTCTGCTTGATCTTCTTGCCGCCGGCGCGGATTTCGTCCCATGAATCCGGGGTCATGCCGATTTCGCTCCACAGATCCAGGCGGTAATTGATCGGATCGGGAACGTAGCTGTCGGAGAAGGCGAAGTATTTCTTGGTGCGCGGATTGTAAGTGCTCTTCACCGCGAGATCGACGGGCTTGCCGTGCCGCTTCTCGCATTCGGCGTAAACGTCCGCGAGGTCGACGACTTGATCCTCGTAGATCGCGGGCGGCGCCAGGAACAGCACGAGGTCGTGGCCTTTCTGCGCCGAGACTTCCGTGGCGGCGCGCGCGTAAATGAGGTTGAGGTTGATGTTGTCGATGATCACCTCGGTGTCGTTCTTCTGGCCCCATTCCTTGGCGTAGGTGTTGTTGAACCACTTGTCGTAGCCGGGGACGAAGTGGCTCCACTGCAGAATTTTGAGCGTCTTGGCGGCGCGCGCCGGATTGACGTGGAAGAACGGACCCACGCTCGCGGCCAGGCCCGCGCTCGCGGCGGTCTTGATCACGTCGCGGCGCGTCAGCCCGCGGCGGCGGGTCTGGATGTTCATGGATCCCCCTTCGTCGTCCGGAGCTTTGTTTCCCCGGTCTTCGCCGTTCTTGTTCAGAATCGTTTCCCCGACGGCCGGGCGGATATTAGGCGGACCGCGCGTGCTGACAACACTGGTGCTCGGGGATTTCCTCTAAATTATGAGTCGCCGCACGAGGACGGCGGATTCGCGTCAAGGCGAGCGATCCGCTTGCGACCCGGCTTTGGCGGTATCAGTCAACCCTTTTCGCCCGCAAGGCAGCCTTGCGCGTGAGCCGCGCCCCGCCGGTGGCCGAGATGCCGCCCGCATCGTATACGATCGCCATGTCCGGACAGAAAGAACGAGCCATGACCCGCCGGGTCGCGGGACCGGCATGGCTTACCCCGAATCTCGTCGGCATCCTCTGCGGCACGGGCGCCGCGCTCTCCTGGGCGATCGGCTTCGTCGCCGCGCGTCATGGCATAGCGATCGGCCTGCACCCGGCGGACATCGCGCTGCACCGCTACGCCTGGGCCGGGATTTTTCTATTGCCGTTCGTCTTGCGCGATGGCGTGAGAATTCTCGGCGGCGTCGGCTGGGGAAAGGGGCTCGCGCTCACCGTGCTCGGCGGGCCGATCATGGCGATCCTCAGCTATTCGGGGTTCCTCACGGCGCCGCTCGGACACGCCGCGGTGATTCAGCCCTCGATGGCGATGCTCGGCGGCTTGTTGCTGGCGAGGCTCGTGCTCGGCGATTTACTTTCCGCGAGCCGGTTGATCGGGGCGGTTGCCATCATATCCGGTCTCTTCGTGCTTGCCGGCGAGGCGGCGGTCACGATCGGCGCGCATGGAATTCTCGGCGATCTTTCCTTCGCGGCAGCCGGCCTCTGCTGGGCGGGCTTCGGCCTGTTGATCGCGTTGTGGCGGATCGATCCGTTGCGGGCGGTCGGCGTGGTCAGTGCGCTCGCGCTCCTCGTTTATCTGCCGCTGCACGCTCTCGTCTTCGGCTTCGAGAGGATGATCGCGGCGGGGCTCGCGGAAAA
>JBGPVT010000266.1:0-2315 GCA_041491825.1 Xanthobacteraceae bacterium
CGAAGGCGCGATGTACCGTCGGCCGCCCGCGGCGGAGATCGTCGTCGTCCATCGCCGGCAGGTCGTCGTGGACGAGCGAATAGCAGTGCACGCATTCGAAGGCGGCGGCGGCGGCGAGCGCCTGCGGCTCGGGGACGCCGAAGAGGGCCGCGCTCTCGACGACGAGGAAGGGCCGCAAGCGCTTGCCGCCCTCCGTCGCGTAACGCATGGCCGCGACGAGGCGCGCCGGCCGCGCGATTTCGCCCGCGAGCGGGGCCTCGCCGAGCGACGATTGCAGCACCGCTTCGGTCGCGGCCGAGACCGCTTCGAGGCGGCGGAGAAAATCAGCGTCGGGCGCGGGCATGTTGCATGGGCGATATGAAGGACGGCGAACCGCCCATGCCCGAGCGGGAGAACGGGGTCAAGCGCGCCTCCTTGCCGTCCCGATTGTGCATGATAAGCGGGACGCGGGGATCGGGTTCATGTTCGGACGCATCGTTTCGATTTCTATCAAGGCGGCCATTCTGCTCGCCTTGATCCCGCTCGTGCTGGTGCCGGTTTACGCCTTCGTGCCGCCGGTTTCGAACGTGATGCTGTGGCGGTTTTTCACCGGCTCGCCGGTGGTGCGCGAGTGGAGGCCGATCGAGGAGATCTCGCCCAATCTCGTGCGCGCCGTCATCGCGGCGGAAGATGCGCGCTATTGCCAGCACCGCGGCGTCGATTGGGTCGAGATGGAGCACGCGATCGAAGACGCCGACGATATCGGCGAGGTGCGCGGCGCCTCCACCATACCGATGCAGACGGCGAAGAACCTGTTCCTGTGGCCGGGCCGTCATTTCGTCCGCAAGGCGATCGAGATTCCCGTCGCCTATTACATGAGCTTCATGTGGACCAAGCGCCGGATGATCGAAGTCTATCTCAACATCGCGGAATGGGGACCGAACGGGGAATTCGGCGCCGAAGCCGCCGCCCGGCGTGCGTTTCACAAGAGTGCACGCGCATTGTTGCCGGAGGAGGCGGCGTTGCTCGCCGCCGTGTTGCCGAACCCAAGCCACCGCAACGCCGCGCGCCCGAGCCCCGGCTTGCAGCGTCTCGGCGCGCGCTATCGTGCCCAGGCCGACGTCGCCGGCTCGCCGCTGACCGTTTGTCTGGCGCAATGACTGGAAAGCGCGCGGCCGATCCTCTATAAGCCCGGCTCCGAGTTCCCGCCCGGCGGGTCAACGATCAACGGAGCTAAAATGGCCGTCCCCAAGAGAAAAACGTCGCCCTCGCGCCGTAACATGCGCCGCTCGGCCGACGCGCTGAAGCAGCCGACCTATGTCGAGGACAAGGATTCCGGCGAACTGCGCCGGCCGCATCACATCGACATGAAGACCGGCATGTACAGGGGCCGCCAGATTCTCAAGCCGAAATCGGCGGAGTAAACCCGCCATAGGGGGCGACCGTGCTGTTCAGCTTTCCGCTCTTTCTGATCTCGTTCGCGATCTACAACATGATCGTGTTCCTGACGCCGGGCGTGTCGTGGAGCGGTACCGTTTTGTCCGTGCCGATGCAGTCGGGCGCGACCTGGACGATCAGCGCGGGCGATTGTCTGATCGCGCTCTCGCTCATATTCCTGTTCTTCGAGGTGCTGAAGGCGACGCGTTCCTACGCGCGCACGATCGTCGATCACATGCTTTCGACGCTCGTCTTCATCGGCGCGCTGATCGAATTCTTGCTGGTGAAGGAAGCCGCGACGTCGGTGTTCGCGACGCTCCTGTTGATTTCGCTCGTCGACGTGATCGGCGGATGGGTGGTGTCGATGAGCGCGGCGCGGCGGGAGATCTCGGTCGACAACCCGCCGCAATAATTCTAACGGCGCCGGTTCAAACCAGGCGCACGTTTTTGTTCTCATTCGGGCGGAGAAGTTCGGCGGCGGCGCGATAGACGCGCGCGCCTTCCGCGGGGTCGGCGCGCCGGCGCTCGCGGCTGACGGGCAGATCCTGCGCTTTCGCAATCAACTGCGCGAGAAAGGCGGCGAGCGGCCGCCCCGGCATTGCGGCTTCGGACGAAGGAACCGCGGCCACGGGACGAACGATCAGGCTCGTGCTTCCGGAGGGGGTCGCATCGGCCTTTTGGTAAACGGGCCGGCGCGCGAGGAACGCGGTATTCAGCGCCGTTCCGCTGTTGGCTGTGACCCGCATGGCGTGTCCTGTCCCGTTTCGGGACGCAACCGGTCCCGGCAGGGATACAGTCGCAAGCCTTGGGCCGGGCAATTTGTTCCATATGCGGTCACCGGGCGTTAAGCGGCGGAGCTTTAGCTTTCCGATTGGCCATTGCCCGAGCCCGGAGGTCAG
>JBGPVT010000267.1:0-2286 GCA_041491825.1 Xanthobacteraceae bacterium
ACGCGAAGTTCACCGGCAGCGTGCGGCGCGCGCTCGATGGCGCCGGCCTGAAAGAGGCGGAAGTGGCGCCGCTGGCAACGCAGAAAAATTGATTTTAAAGCGCGAGGCGCTTTACTGGAGCGTGATCTTTTCCGAAAACCGGACTTCACTTTTCGGGATCATGCTCTAGCGCCCGAGGATCACGCGATAAAATTCCATCGCGTGCGCCGAGGCCGGCAACAGGGATTCGTTTTCCTCGATGATCACGATGTCGGCGTCGCGCAGCGGCAAGATGTCGGGTGCCGCAAGGCGGTTTTTGACGGTCTTATAGCTCGGTCCCGCGCTGAGGCCGCGATAGAGGTAGTTGTACCCCTCCAGTCGCGAGAGGCAGCCGTCATTGATGAGCGTCTGCCCGAGCGTGGCGGCGAAGCTGTCGCCGATCATCGCCGCCTTCAACGACGCGGCCGGCATTTCATCGCATGCCTTCAGAGGCTCGTAGGTGACGCGCGCGGTCGCATAACGGGTGTTCGGCGAAAGCACGTTGAGGAGATCCAAGAGGTCGCGGTCCGTGCCTTTGGCGCGGTCGACGATCGTGTAGCGCCAACTGAGCTTCGGCGCGACCGTCCGTCCCGCCTGACGATTGATCTCGGCAAGGATCGCATCCTCGGCGTTTGCGGCCGCAATAGCATTCCAATGCACGCCGCCGGCGGGAAAGAGATCGATTTCGTATTTCCCCTTCAATCCGTGAATGAGACTCGCGGCGTCGACGACATGGACGCCGGCATCCTTGAGCAATTGGCCGTACAGCGGAAGGATTCCGTTGCGGTCGCGCTCGCTATTCGTGCAAGACGAAAGCTCGCGGGTGAAATTTTCCGGCATATAGGCGACTTTCGACGGCGTGATCAGATAGATGAAGATCTTGCCGCGCGCGGCGTAGAAATCCTGGATTTCCTTCAACTTCGCCGCCCAGTCACGCGCCTTCGGCTCGAAGGCCGCGAGATTGCGCGCGCAGTATTCGTCGAGATAAGCCTTCTCGATCAGTTGTCCGTTTTTGCCGGTGATGACTCCCGGCGCGCCGGAATAGCCGAACATTTTGTAGCGAACCTGATTGTTGATTCGAATCAACAACGGGCGGAACGGAAATGCATCGGTAATGATGCTCGTCAACGCCTTCTGCAGGCTGCCGTCGGCGAACGAATGTAGGCTCCATATCGGCCGTGGCGACGCCTCGGTAACGCCGTGCAGCAGCGGGCCGATCATGATCACGAGCTTCGGCGCGAGGGATTGCGCGGCAAGATTCCACAGTGTGAGCAGCGGCAAGAGCAGCAGAAATGCCGCGGCGGCAAGGCCAAGGCGGTTCCAGGCGGCGGAGGCGGGCGGGACGTTCATGGTCAGAAGCGGAAATAGATGAAGGGCTTGAAGGGTACGGTGATGGCCCGCGCGCTTGCGATCACGAACAGGGCGACAAGTCCGTATTCGGCTAGTCTCCGCAAGATTGTGTTCTTTTCGTAGGCGCCGATCAGCTTGGGAAAGAGCGGCGTCGCGGGCAGCAAGCTCAAGATCGAGCCGACCAAAACGGTCAACGGCACGTCCGGCGTCATTTCGAGAGGGGCGCCCGCCCGCCCCAGCGGCACGAGGGCCGTGAGATAGGCCGTAAGCTCGCCGACCGAGGTGGTGCGAAAGATCACCCAGCCGATCATGACGATCAGCAACGTCGCCGCGACCGAAACGATGCTGCCTGCGCGGTCGAGGATACGGATCAGAAACATGCGGTCGAGGGTGAGGAACAGGCCGTTATAGGCGCCCCACAACACGAAATTCCAGCTCGCGCCGTGCCAGATGCCGGAGGCAAGAAAGCAAATCCAGAGGTTCAGGTAGGTTCGCCACTCGCCCTGCCGGTTGCCGCCGAGCGGCACGTAGAGATATTCGCGGATCCAGCTGGTGAGCGACATGTGCCAGCGCCGCCAGAACTCGGTGAGCGAGCGCGCGGCGTAGGGCATCATGAAATTTTCCTTCAGCCGGAAGCCGAGCATGCGCGCGAGCCCGATCGCCATGTCGGAATAGGCGGAGAAGTCGAAATAGATCTGCAGCGTGAAGCAAACGAGGCCGAGCCAGGCCTGGCCCGCGGCGAGACCCGCCGCATTCGTGCCGAAGGCGGCATTGGCGAAATTGCCGACCACATCGGCGATCAAGAGCTTCTTCGCCATACCGCGCGAAAAACGCAGGAATCCTTCCTTGCAATCGAGCCAGCGGACCGCCGCGGGATCGGCGATCTGCGTCTCCATCTCGTGATATTTCAGGATCGGG
>JBGPVT010000268.1:0-2195 GCA_041491825.1 Xanthobacteraceae bacterium
ACAAGGGCGACGATAAATTCGGCTTTTCCTTCTTCGCGCAAACGACCTCGAAGCTTTTCGTCTTCGCCACCAATGGCCGCTTCTATACGATCGAGGCATCGAAGCTTCCGGGCGGGCGCGGGTTCGGGGAGCCGGCGAGCCTGATGGTGGACATGGAAGGGGCCGAGATCGTGAACATCGCGCCCTTCGTCGGCGGACGGAAATTCCTCGTCGCCTCGAAGGGCGGCAACGGATTCGTGGTCAAGGAAGACGACTGCGTCGCTAATACCCGCAAGGGCAAGCAGGTGTTGAACGTGAAGGCGCCGGACCAGGCGGCCGCGGTGGCGATCGTCGAAGGCGACTCCGTCGCGGTCGTCGGCGACAACCGCAAGCTCGTGATCTTCCCGCTCTCGGAGCTCCCGGAAATGGGTCGCGGCAAGGGTGTGCGGTTGCAGCGCTACAAGGACGGCGGGCTTTCGGACGCCAAGGCGTTCAAGCTCGACGAGGGCCTGACCTGGCTCGATCCCGCCGGCCGAAACCAGAAGCTTCCCAAGGCGGAGCTTCGCGACTGGCGGGGAAGCCGTGCCGATGCCGGCCGGCTCGCGCCCAAGGGTTTCCCGAAGAGCAACAAGTTTGCATGAGCAAGCGGCTGTTTCCCGCGCTCTTCGCGGCAGCATTTCTTTGCGCGCTCGATGCCGCTACCGCCACGGACTGCCTGAAAGCGGAGCAGGAGGGCCAGCGTGCCGAGGGCCGGCTTGAACGCGTGCGCTTCATCGACGTCGATTACGGCAACCGGGTCGAGATCGCTTTCATCTTGAACCTCGCCAAGCCCGCCTGTCTCGAGGGCGAGGACGAATACGACAAGATCGAGAGCACCCTGAAAATCCATGTATTTTCAATGGATAAGGCGGTTGACCGCCGCCTGCGCGCGTCCATCGGTCGTCAAATTCGCGTGCTAGGTTGGCCCTTCGGCGAGCACACCGCCCACCATCGCGCGCCGATTGTGATGCGCGTCACAGAAGTAAAGGCGCTGCCATGAGATATGCGCCTGGCATGAACGTCCTCGCTCTCCTCACTGCGGCTTTGCTCGCGGGCTTTTCGCCCGCCCGCGCCGATCAGCGCGAAAGCGTGCTGAAGGAGCTCGCGCCGACCGGTAAGCTTCGCGTCGCGATCGGCGTCGGGCCCGCCGCTTCCGCCTTCTATTGTACGCGCGATCCGCTCACCGGCCGCCCGCGCGGGGTCGCGGTCGATCTCGGCGCCGAGCTTTCGCGCATGCTGCGCGTGCCGGTCGAATATGTGGAGTATCAAAGCTCGGGCGAAATCACCGAAGCGGGCAAGGCAGGCGCTTGGGACGTCACCTTCATGCCGGTCGATGCCGAGCGCGCGAAGACGGTGGAATTCGGTCCCGCTTACTACAATTTCGAAAGCACCTATCTCGTGCCGGCGGGCTCCGCGATCAAGACGATCGAGGAGGTTGACCGGCCCGGCGTGCGGGTGATCGGCGTCGAGAACACGGCGACCGGACGGGCCGCCGCCGCCGCGCTGAAGAACACCAAACTCGTCACCTTCCGTGCGGTCGCCGATTTGCAAGAAGAGCTGCGGGCGGGGCGGGCGGACGCGGTTGCGTTGAGCCGCGAGTCGCTGCGCAATTTCGCCGCCGCCTTTCCCGGCGCACACGTACTCGCAGGACATTTCTTCGCGAGCCGCGTCGCCGCCGCGGTGCCGAAGGGGCATATGGAAGCGCTCGCCTTCGTGACGGCCTTCGTCGAAAACGCGAAGTTCACCGGCAGCGTGCGGCGCGCGCTCGACGGCGCGGGGCTCAGAGAGGCGGAAGTAGCGCCGCCGGTGACGCAGAAAAATTGATTGTAAAGCGCCGGGCGTTTTACCGGAGCATGATCTTTTCCGAAAACCGGTCCCCACTTTTCGGAATCATGCTCTAGCGCCCGAGGATCACGCGATAAAATTCCATCGCGTGCGCCGAGGCGGGTAACAGGGATTCGTTTTCCTCGATGATCACGATGTCGGCGTCGCGCAGCGGCAAGATGTCGGGTGCCGCGAGGCGGTTCTTGACGGTCTTATAGCTCGGCCCCGCGCTGAGGCCGCGATAGAGGTAGTTGTACCCCTCCAGTCGCGAGAGACAGCCGTCATTGATGAGCGTCTGCCCGAGCGTGGCGGCGAAGCTGTCACCGATCATCGCCGCTTTCAACGACGCGGCC
>JBGPVT010000269.1:0-2166 GCA_041491825.1 Xanthobacteraceae bacterium
CTTGATGAAAGGCGACGGCGGCGAGCCGCTCATGGCGATCGACGGGCGGGTATTCACGCTTTGGCGCACGGCCGCTTCCTCCGCGCTCGCGGCAAGTTTTTTGGCGCGCGAAGATGCGGGCGATCTCCTCATGGTGGGGGCGGGGGCGCTCGCGCCCTATCTCATCCGCGCCCACGCCTCGGTGCGGCCGCTTCGTAACATCGCGATCTGGAACCGCACGCGCGAGCGCGCCGAGTCGCTCGCCGCCGAATTTTCATCGCTGGGTTTCCGTGCCCGCGCTGAGGACGATCTCGAACGTGCAATCCGCGCTGCCGATATCGTCTCCTGCGCAACCCTGTCTTCGACTCCGCTCGTTCAAGGAAATTGGCTGCAAGCGGGCACGCATCTCGATCTTGTCGGCGGCTTCAAGCCGACGATGCGCGAGGCCGACGACGAAACGCTCAAGCGGGCGCGCATCTATGTCGATACCCGCGCCGGCGCCATGAAGGAAGCCGGCGATATCGTCGATCCGCTCCGCCGCGGCGTGATCCGCGAGCGGGATATTCAGGGCGATCTTTTCGATCTTTGTCGCGGCAGCGTGAAGGGTCGCGAGAGCCCCGGCGAGATTACGCTCTTCAAGTCGGTCGGCACGGCGGTCGAGGACCTCGCGACGGCGATGCTGATCTGGAGCCGCCTCAGCGGGGCGTGAGGCCAGTGGACAGGATGACGCTCCCATGTCATCGAACGGGCCATGATCGAGGTCAAAATCTGCGGGATCAAGGACTTGGCGGCGATGGACGCGGCACTCCAGGCCGGCGCCGATCTTGTCGGCCTCGTGTTTTTCCCGCCTTCGCCGCGGGCCGTGACGATGGATTTGGCAATGAGGCTCGCGGCCCGCGCGCGCGGCCGCGCGCTGGTCGCGGCCCTCGTGGTCAACGCGGACGACAGCCTCTTCGAAGGTATCGTCGATCACGCCAAGCCCGATCTCCTGCAGCTTCACGGCGAGGAAACGAGGGAACGCGTCGCCGCGATTCGAGCCCGCTTCGGGCGGCCGGTGATGAAAGCGATCCCGGTCGCGGAAGCGGGAGACTTGCGCCTCGTTCCCGATTACGAGGCGGTCGCCGATCGCATTCTGTTCGACGCAAGACCCCCGAAGGACGCATCCCGTCCGGGCGGCCACGGCCGCGCGTTCGATTGGACGCTGCTCGCGCGCCTTGCCCGCAAGAAGCCGATGATGCTTTCGGGCGGGCTCACGCCCGAAAATGTCGCCGAGGCAATCCGCATCGTGCGGCCCGATGCCGTGGATGTTTCTTCCGGCGTCGAGCGCGCGCCGGGCGAAAAGGACCCCGAGAAGATCCGCAATTTCGTAAAAAACGCGCGCGCCGCCGCCACGCTCGGTAATCCGCATAAACGCGAGAAAGTGTCGTGACCGCGCGTCCGAACAGCTTGCGGCTCGGCCCCGACGCCCGCGGCCATTTCGGCATTTATGGTGGCCGCTTCGTCGCCGAGACCCTGATGCCGCTCGTGCTCGAACTCGAACAGGCCTACGTCGAGGCGAAAGTGGATCCCGCCTTCAAGGCCGAAACGGAGTCCTATCTCAAGCATTACGTCGGCCGCCCGAGCCCGCTTTATTTCGCCAAGCGCCTCACCGAACATTTGCGGGGCGCCAAAATCTATCTCAAGCGCGAGGAACTCAATCACACGGGCTCCCACAAGCTCAACAACGTGCTCGGGCAAATTCTGCTCGCGCGCCGCATGGGCAAAAAGCGGATCATCGCCGAAACCGGCGCCGGCATGCACGGCGTCGCCACCGCGACGATGTGCGCGAATTTCGGGCTCGAATGCGTGGTCTACATGGGGGCGGTCGACGTCGAGCGGCAAAAGCCGAACGTCTTTCGCATGAAATTGCTCGGCGCCGAAGTGCGGCCGGTCAACTCCGGCTCGAAGACGCTGAAGGACGCGATGAACGAGGCGCTGCGCGACTGGGTCACGAACGTCGAGAACACGTTCTATTGCATCGGCACGGTGGCGGGGCCGCATCCGTATCCCGCGATGGTGCGGGATTTCCAGTCGGTGATCGGCAAGGAAACGCGCGAGCAGCTGGCCGAAGCCGAAGGGCGGCTTCCCGATTCGCTTATCGCCTGCATCGGCGGCGGATCGAATGCGATGGGCCTCTTTCATCCGTTC
>JBGPVT010000270.1:0-2165 GCA_041491825.1 Xanthobacteraceae bacterium
AAGAACTTTTTCGGCGGCCACGGCATCGTCGGCGCGCAGTGCTCGCTCGGAACCGGGATTGCCTTCGCCAACCGCTACCGTGAGAACGGCTGCGTGTGCCTCACCTATTTCGGCGACGGCGCCGCCAATCAGGGCCAGGTCTACGAAAGCTTCAACATGGCGGAGCTGTGGAAGCTCCCCGTCGTCTACGTCATCGAGAACAACAAATACGCCATGGGCACCTCGGTCGAGCGCGCGAGCGCGCAGCCGAATTTTTCCAAGCGCGGCGCTTCCTTTAACATTCCCGGCGATCAGGTCGACGGCATGGACGTGCGCGCGGTCAAGGCCGCGGGCGACCGCGCGGTCGCCTTCGCGCGCGGGGGCAAGGGCCCCTACATCCTCGAGATGATTACCTACCGCTACCGCGGCCATTCGATGTCGGACCCGGCGAAATACCGCTCGAAGGACGAAGTGCAAAAAGTGCGCACCGAGCACGATCCGATCGAGCAGGTGCGCGCGCGCATTCTCGCCGAGAAAATCAAAAGCGAGGACGAGCTGAAGAAAATCGACACCGAAATACGCAACATTGTCAACGAAGCGGCGGAATTCGCGACCCACGATTCCGAGCCCGACGTTGCCGAGTTGACGACCGACGTGCTGCGCTGAACGGAGGCAAAGCGTGCCGATCGAAGTCCTGATGCCGGCGCTTTCGCCCACGATGGAGAAGGGCAACCTTGCCAAGTGGGTCAAGAACGAGGGCGACACGGTCAAGGCCGGCGACGTCATCGCCGAGATCGAGACCGACAAGGCGACGATGGAGGTCGAGGCGGTCGACGAGGGCACGCTCGGCAAGATCCTGGTGCCCGCGGGCACGGCGGATGTCGCGGTCAACACGCCGATCGCGCTGATCCTTTCGAACGGCGAAGATAAATCCGCGATCAAGGGCGAACTGCAACCCGCGCTGCAAGAAGAGGCCGCGGAATCGGCGCCGCCCGTGCAGCTGCAAAAGAACAAGCCAGAAGTCGCGCGCGCGCCGGAGCCGGTGGCGGCGCAGCCGGTCGAGCCGGCTATGCCCGCGTCGGCGGAACCGGACGTGCCGGCCGGAACGGAAATGGCGGACATCACGGTGCGCGAAGCCTTGCGCGACGCCATGGCCGAGGAGATGCGGCGCGACGCGGACGTGTTCGTGATCGGCGAGGAGGTGGCGGAATATCAGGGCGCCTACAAGGTGACGCAGGGCCTGTTGCAGGAGTTCGGCGCCAAGCGCGTCATCGACACGCCGATCACCGAGCACGGCTTCGCGGGGCTTGGCGTCGGTGCCGCCTTCGCCGGGTTGAAGCCGATCGTCGAATTCATGACCTTCAACTTCGCGATGCAGGCGATCGACCAATTGGTGAATTCCGCGGCGAAGACGCTCTACATGTCCGGTGGCCAAACCGGATGCTCGATCGTGTTTCGCGGGCCGAACGGGCCGGCCTCCCGCGTCGCCGCCCAGCACAGCCAGGACTATTCCTCCTGGTATTCGCACGTGCCGGGGCTGAAGGTGGTCGCGCCCTATACCGCGGCCGACGCCAAGGGCTTGTTGAAGGCCGCGATCCGCGATCCCAATCCGGTGATCTTTCTCGAGAACGAACTTCTCTACGGAAAATCCTTTCCGGTGCCGAAGCTCGACGATTTCGTCATTCCCATCGGCAAGGCGAAAATCGCGCGGCCCGGCCGCGACGTCACGATCGTCGCCTGGTCGATGGGCATGCGCTACGCGCTCGAGGCCGCGGAGGAACTCGCGAAGAAGCACATCTTCGCCGAGGTGATCGACCTTCGCACGCTCCGGCCCATGGACATCGAGACGGTGGTCGCTTCGGTGAAGAAAACGGGGCGCTGCGTCACCGTCGAGGAGGGCTGGCCGCAATCGGGCGTCGGCGCCGAAATCGCGGCGCAGATCATGGATAAAGCCTTCGATTATCTCGATGCGCCGGTGAAGCGCGTCAGCGGCCGCGACGTGCCGATGCCCTATGCCGCCAATCTCGAAAAGCTCGCGCTGCCCACGGTCGCCGACGTGATCGCGGCGGCCCGCGCCGTTTCGTACCGGTGACGCCGTGGCGAGCCGCAATCCCGATCTTCCGTCGTTCGAAGCGCTGATCATCCCGAACGAGGCGCTGGAGCGCGGCGGCGTCGAAATCCTGCGC
>JBGPVT010000271.1:0-2131 GCA_041491825.1 Xanthobacteraceae bacterium
CGGCGGGTGAGATCGGTGGGGCGGATCGCCTCGTGCGCTTCCTGCGCGTGCTTCGACTTGTTCTTGTAGACGCGCGGAGATCCGGGAACGTAGGTGGCGCCGAAATCCGCCTCGATGACGCTGCGCGCGGCGGAAATCGCGCTACCGTCCAATTCGATGCCGTCGGTGCGCATATACGTAATGAGGCCGACGGTGTCGCCGCCGATGTCGGCGCCCTCGTAGAGGCGTTGCGCCAGCCGCATGGTGATCGACGGCGCGAAGCCGAGCTTGCGGCTCGCTTCCTGCTGCAGCGTCGAGGTGGAGAAGGGGGCGTAGGGATTGCGCTTGGCGGGTTTCGCCTCGACCGAAGCGATAGTGAATAGTGCTGCGTCGAGTGATTGCTTGAAATCGGCGGCTTCTTGCCCGCTGCCGACATCGAGGCGCGTGATCTTCTTGCCGTCGGCGCCGACGAGGCGCGCTTCGAAAGTGTCGCCGCGGGGCGTCGCGAGCGTCGCCAGGATCGACCAGTATTCCTTCGGCACGAAGGTTTCGATCTCGCGCTCGCGGTCGCAGACGAGCCGGAGCGCCACCGATTGCACGCGGCCGGCCGAGCGCGAGCCGGGAAGTTTCCGCCACAGGACCGGCGACAGCGTGAAGCCGACGAGATAGTCGAGCGCGCGGCGGGCGAGATAGGCGTCGACGAGGGCGGCGTCGATCTCGCGCGGGTTGGCCATCGCTTCGGTGACCGCTTGCTTGGTGATCGCGTTGAAGACCACGCGCTCGATCTTCTTGCCCTCCATCGCGCCCTTTTCCTTGAGGATTTCGAGCACGTGCCAGGAAATCGCCTCGCCCTCGCGGTCGGGGTCGGTGGCGAGAATGAGCTTGTCGGCGGACTTCATGGCGCGGGCGATCTCGGAGAGGCGCTTTTGCGCCTTCGGGTCGACCTGCCAGATCATGTGGAAGTCCTGGTCGGGGGAAACCGAGCCGTCCTTGGGCGGCAGATCCCGCACATGGCCATAGGAGGCGAGCACCTCGTAGCCGGGGCCGAGGTATTTGTTGATGGTTTTCGCCTTGGCGGGCGACTCGACGACGACGACGTTCATTGGCGGGTGGTGGCCTTCCAGAAATCCAAAATCGCGCGGGAACACCGCGCGATTGGCTGGAAGATGGGGAGGTAGGGGGGTTAAGTCAAATCGGGCCTCAAAAAACCCTGTGAAAATGGGCCTTTTTTCTACAACCGATGCGAGTATGCCGGCGGCAGCACTACCGCTTTTCCAAGCTCGGTTGGTCGAGCTCGGCGAGACCATTCCGGGCGGGGAGGAAACCGATCAAACCGCACAAAAAACCAAGTGGCATCAGGCTTCGAGCGCGATGGCGCGATCCGGGAATTTCGCCGCCGATGTTGCCGCGATGGCGCGGAAAATTAAAAGTCCGATCGACCGATAAAGCGGTCCTGCGGCGCTCGATTATTTTTTCGTTCGCGTGCGGGCCGCGGCAGAGGGCGAACATCCCTAAAATGAAATTGAATCGCTTCGAAGCGATTCGCTCAAACGAGCGACACGAGGCCGCCGCCGTGGCGCTCGACCTTTCCCGCGAGCTCCAGTTCCAAGAGCACGGTCTGCACCGCGCCCGGCGGTGCTGCCGCCTCGCGCACGAGATCGTCGATCGAGACGGGTGTAGCGCCAAGCAGCCCGATGATGCGCGCGCGCAATTTGTCGTCGGCCTCCGGCGGCTCGGCCTTCTCGTCTTCGCGCGGCTCGAGAAAAGCGGGCCGCGGCGGTTGGCCGATGATCGGCGTCAGCACTTCGACGATGTCGGCGGCGGACGTCACCAGCGTCGCGCCGTCTTTCAGCAGACGATTGGTGCCGGCCGAACGCGCGTCGAGCGGCGAGCCCGGCACTGCGAATACTTCGCGGCCGGCTTCCAGCGCGAGCCGCGCGGTAATCAGCGAGCCGGAGCGTTCCGCCGCCTCCACCACGACGACGCCGAGCGCGATCCCCGCGATAATGCGGTTGCGGCGCGGAAAGTCGCGCGCGCGCGGCTCCCAGCCGAGCGGCATTTCGGAAACGGCGGCGCCCTTTTCGACGATCTCGTCGAGGAGCTTCGCGTGCTCGGGCGGGTAGGGCTTGTCGTGGCCGCCGGCGATCACCGC
>JBGPVT010000272.1:0-2083 GCA_041491825.1 Xanthobacteraceae bacterium
GGTGAAGACCGAGGATACCGCCGCCCATCGCATGCACGCCGAGCGGGGAGAGGTTTCCGCCGCCACCGCCAAGGCCCTCAATGCGGCGCGCGCGGGCGGCGGGCGGATCGTCGCCGCCGGCACCACGGCGCTCCGCTTGCTTGAAAGTGCGGCGGGCGCGGATGGAAAGCTCGCAGCCTTTTCCGGCGAGACCGCGATCTTCATCACGCCGGGCTACCGCTTTCGAGCCGCCGATCTTCTGCTGACCAATTTTCACCTGCCGCGCTCGACCCTGTTCATGCTGGTCGCCGCCTTCTCCGGCCGCGATCGCATGCAGCGCGCCTACCGGCACGCGATCGAAAGCGGCTATCGCTTTTATTCTTACGGCGATGCATGTCTCCTTTACCCGGAGACGAAGCGGTGAGCGGAGAATTCTCATTTTCAGAGCTATCGACCGACGGCGCTGCCCGCCGCGGCGAGATTGCGACGCCGCGTGGCGCCATCCGCACGCCCGCCTTCATGCCGGTCGGCACCGCCGCCACCGTGAAGGCGATGTTCCTCGACGACGTTCGCGCCGCCGGCAGCGATATCGTGCTCGCCAACACCTATCATTTGATGTTGCGCCCGGGCGCCGAGCGCATCGCGGCACTCGGCGGCTTGCACGCCTTCATGCGCTGGCCGCATCCGATCCTCACCGATTCCGGTGGCTATCAGGTGATGTCGCTCGCGGGCTTGCGGAAGGTGAGCGAAGAGGGCGTCACCTTTCGCTCGCATCTTGACGGCGCCATGTTCGAGCTTTCGCCCGAACGCGCCGTCGAAATCCAGAATTTGCTCGGTGCCGACATCGCGATGCAACTGGATGAGTGCATAAGACTGCCGGCGCCCGAGGCGGAGGTCGAGCGTGCGATGCGCCTCTCATTGTGCTGGGCCGAGCGCTCCAAGCGCGCCTTCGAGGGTACGCCGCCCGGCCGCGCCTTGTTCGGTATCGTGCAGGGAGGGGTGGTGCCGAAGCTGCGCGGCGAATCCGCGCGAGCGCTCGTAGAGATCGGCTTTCACGGCTATGCCATCGGCGGCCTCGCGGTGGGCGAGCCGCAGGACGTGATGCTCGCGACCGTCGAGGAAACCATGATCGAGCTTCCCGCCGACAAGCCGCGCTATTTGATGGGCGTCGGCGAGCCCGACGATATCCTCGCCGCGGTCGCACGCGGCATCGACATGTTCGATTGCGTCCTTCCCACGCGCGCGGGCCGCCACGCGCTCGCCTATACGAAGAACGGCAAGATCAATCTTCGCAACGCCCGCCATGCCGACGATCCGCGTCCGCTCGACGAGGCGAGCCATTGCCCCGCCGCCCGCGACTATTCGCGCGCTTATCTCCATCACCTCGCCAAGGCGAACGAAATCCTGGGCGCGATGCTGCTCACCTGGGCGAATGTCGCCTATTATCAGGAGCTGATGAACGGCATCCGCGAGGCGATCGCCGCCCGTCGCTTTGCCGATTTTGCCGCCGAGACCCGTGCCCACTGGACCAAGGAACCGCGATGACCCAACCCATGCTCTTCACGCCGATCACGCTGCGGAAGCTCACCCTCAAGAACCGCATCGTGATCTCGCCCATGTGCCAGTATTCGGCCAAGGACGGCTTCGTCACCGATTGGCATTTCGTGCATCTCGGCAAGTTCGCGCAGGGCGGCGCCGGCGCCGTCTTCGTCGAGGCGAGCGCGGTCGAGCCGCATGGCCGCATCACCTACGGCGATGCCGGCATCTGGTCGGACACGCATGTGGCGCCGCTCAAGCGGATCGCGAGTTTCGTCAAGAGCCAGGGTGCGGCGCCGGCGATGCAGCTCGCGCATGCCGGCCGCAAGGCGAGCATGCAGCGGCCCTGGCACGGCAACGGCCCGCTCGACGACAGCGACAAAAAACGCGGCGAGACGCCGTGGCCCATCGTGGCGCCAAGCGCGATCCCGATGGACGCGGGCTGGCTTACGCCGAGCGCGCTCTCGACCGACGATCTCGCGAAGCTCCGCGAAGCCTGGCGGCTCGCGGTCGCGCGCACGTTAGAGGCCGGTTTCGAAATGCTCGAAATCCACAACGCCCACGGCTA
>JBGPVT010000273.1:0-2077 GCA_041491825.1 Xanthobacteraceae bacterium
GTGTAGGTTTCAAAGGCCTTGCGCGCCTCGCCCACGCTCTTTTCGGCGAACGCCCGCATCTCGGGCGGTATCTCTAATCCCGTTTTCATAGCCATTTTCGCCTCTCCCGGATTAACCCTTACATCCGATCGGCCAAATGATGGCCCGTGCGGCGTGGATTTTCCAGCACTTTCGAACTAAACCTTTTATTAACCGCGACGCATGGGCCGGCCAGGCCCTCGCGGCAGGAACCGCCTTTCATGCCTCCATTGACGCCGCTTGCGGAACTTCTCGCCGACGCGCGCATCGCGGGTCTCGTCGCCGTGCCCACACCGGCCCTGTTGATCGATCCCGAGGGCAAGCTCCTGTTCGCCAATCCGGCGGGGCTTGCCTTGATTGGCGCGAAAACCTTCCAGGAGGCGGCGAAACGCGGAACCGCGGCCCTTGGGCCGCTCGCGGAAGCAGCAAAGCGGTTTTCGGAAAATCTTCCCGCCGGCGGCTCTCCTCGGCTCGAGCGCTTGCGGCTCGCCGGCTCGCTGCAGCCCGCCGTTTTCGCCTGTTCGCGGATCGTCTTTGCCGGCGATTGGCCCGCCGTTCTGTTCGCGGGAATGGATGCGGGCAGAGGAAAGCCCCCTTCCATCGTGGACGCCGCGCGCTCGCTTCTCGACGACAAGGAAGATGCCTTCGCGCTGTTCGATCTCGACGGTCACTTGCTGCATGCGAATGCGGTGGCGGGCGCGCTGATCCGCGCGGCGCAAACGCTCGCGGAGATCGATCCCGCGGCAAGTGCCGCTTTCGACAAGGCGCGCAAGGAGGGCTTCTCCGAAGCGCCGTTCGGCGCGATGCGGATCGTCTTCCGCCGCGTCGGCACCAAGGCGCAGTCGGCGATGCTGGCGATTTTCGCCGCGGCGAAAGATGCTGGCGAAGCCGAAAAGCCGAAAGAAAAATTAAAGACCGAAGCGGCGCCGGCGGACGATGAAGGCCGTTCCGTCGAAGCGAGCCCGGAAACGGCGCGCGAGCCAGCGCCCGCGCGTCAGGCGGCCCCGCAGCCGGCGCAAAAGGCGCCCGCGCGCTTCGTGTGGCAGACCGACGCCACCGGGCGCTTCTCCAGCATCTCCGACGACCTCGCGGCGGTGGTGGGCGGCGAAAAAGCGAACATCGACGGGCTCGACTGGTTGCAAGCCGCCGAACGCATCGGGATCGAGGGCGTGGACCAGGTCGCCGCCTCGATCGCGCGCCGCGATACTTGGTCGGGCGTCATCGTGCACTGGCCCGTCATTGGGAGCGGCATGATGCAAGTCGTCGAGCTCGCGGCGTTGCCGGTCTTCGACCGCGAGCGCAAGTTTCGGGGCTACCGAGGCTTCGGCGTGTTCCGCGAAAAGACGCCGCGATCCGTCGAGGCCCGAGACAAAACATCCAAGCCGGCTCCTCTGCCTGCGTCCGAACCTTCCTTCGAGCGTTCGCCGCTCGTGCTTGTCGAACGGCCGGAAAATGTCGTGCCGCTGCGCACGACGCCCTTCGCCTCCGATCCGGCGCGGCCGGAGTTGTCGCCGAGCGAGCGAACCGCCTTCCGCGAGATCGCCCGCCAGCTCGGGGCGCGGATCGAGGAAGTGAATGCCCTGCAAGAATTCGGGAAGCGACCGCCATCGGCGGCCGAAGCCGGCGGAGCTGCGGGCGCGCGCGGCAAGGAATTCGAACGCCTGGGCTCGATCATCGGAGCGGCACGCGCTTCGAACGGCGAGCGCGCGCTTCTCGACCGCCTGCCGCTCGGGGTCGTCGTGCACCGCGCCGAACGCGTGCTTTACGCGAACCGCACGGCGCTGGAATGGATCGGGTTGCCGGACGCCGGCACGCTCGAGGCCGAAGGCGGGCTCAATCGTCTGTTCGCGGGAATCCCTTCGCTCGATCCGAACGAGCCGAGCGAAACGAGCCGCACGCTTGCCATCGTGGGAAAGAGCGGCGAGCCGATACCGGTCGAAGCGCGGCTGATCAGCGTCCCCTGGGAAACAGAAACCGCGCTTGCCTATGTGCTGCGCCGCGCCGGCGCCGGCCTCGACGAGCGCATGGAAACCGCGGGGCTCAAGCTCCGCGAAGCGGA
>JBGPVT010000274.1:0-2046 GCA_041491825.1 Xanthobacteraceae bacterium
AAGAGCTTCATCACCTACCAGCCGCTCGGCGTCATCCTTGCGATCATGCCGTGGAATTTTCCCTTCTGGCAGGTTTTTCGCTTCGTCGCCCCCGGCCTGATGGCGGGAAACGCCGGCGTCTTGAAGCACGCCTCGAACGTTCCGGGCTCGGCGCTCGCCATCGAAAAAATCCTGCGCGAGGCGGGTTTTCCCGACGGGCTGTTCCGCACGCTGCTGGTGTCGAGCCGGCAGATCGACGGCATTCTCGAAAACCCGCTCATTCGCGCGGCGACGTTGACCGGCAGCGACGCCGCCGGCCGCGCGGTCGCGAGCAAAGCGGGTGCGATGCTGAAGAAGACGGTGCTCGAGCTCGGCGGCAGCGACGCCTATGTGGTACTCGACGACGCGGATCTCGAAAAAGCGGCGACCGTCAGCGTCAAGGGTAGGCTCGTGAACGCGGGGCAGAGCTGCATCGCGGCGAAGCGCTTTATCGTCACGGAGAAGCTCCGTGCCCAATTCGAGGCGCTGTTCGTCGAAAAAATGCGCGCGATCATGCCCGGCGATCCGATGGACAAGGCGACGAAAATCGGTCCGATGGCGCGGCACGATTTGCGCGACGCCTTGCATGCGCAAGTGGAAAGGAGCATCGCGAAAGGTGCGAAGTGCCTGCTCGGCGGCAAGATCCCGGACGGCCCCGGCGCCTTCTACCCGCCGACCGTGCTCACCCAGGTGAAGAAAGGCAGCCCCGCCTACGAGGAGGAATTATTTGGCCCCGTCGCGGCGATCATCCCGGTGAAGGATGAGGCGGAGGCGATCAAGACCGCGAACGATTCCGTCTTCGGGCTCGGCGGCGCGATCCTGAGCACGAACCTCGAACGGGCGGAAAAGCTCGCGGTGGAGGAGATCGAAGCGGGCGCTGTATTCGTGAACGAGGCGGTGAAATCCGATGTGCGGCTCCCCTTCGGCGGCATCAAGCAGAGCGGCTATGGCCGCGAGCTTTCCGTTCACGGGATTCGTGAGTTCGTCAATATCAAAACGGTTTATGTGGCTTGAAGCATCGACCGTAAGCGCGATTTAGGGTTGCCGGATTCGCGAGTCGCCTCAATCGCTTGGCGAAGGGGATGAATCTTCGCAGATTGATTCCCGCCGCTCCGATTTCGATTCAACGCCGCTTCAAGTGTTGATTCAACCGGCTAGCGAGAGGAAACGGATCAACCCCGCCCCATCGCCTTGGCGCGGATCGCCGAAAGCGTGGTCGTGGGCGTGATCGCCTCGGGATCGAGCTTGACGTGGATGACGGACGCCGTCTTCGCGGCGAAGGCGGCCTCTAACGCGGGCACCGCGTCCTTGTCGCTCGCGATGGTGAAGCCTTCGGCGCCGAAGGCGCGGGCGTAGGCGGCGAAATCGGGGTTCCGCAAATCGGTGCCGAACACGCGGCCGGGATATTCGCGCTCCTGATGCATGCGGATGGTGCCGTAGGTGCTGTTGTCGATCACGAACAGCCGCACGGCGAGGCCGTACTGCATCGCCGTCGCGAGCTCCTGGCCGGTCATGAGGAAATCGCCGTCGCCGGAAAACGCCATCACGGTGCGCTCGGGATGGATGCGCTTGGCGGCTACCGCGGCCGGAACGCCGTAGCCCATCGAGCCCGAGAGCGGCGCGAGCTGGGTCCCGAATTTCGGGTAGCGATAGAAGCGGTGCAGCCAAACCGAGAAATTTCCGGCGCCGTTGCAGAGAATCGAGTCGGCCGGCAGATGCTCGCGCAGCCAGCGCACGATCGTGCCCATCTGCGCCGAGCCCGGATGCCTCGGCACCTCCTCCGACCAGGCGAGATAATCGGCGCGCGCCGCCTTCCTCCACTCGCGCGAGCGTATGTCCTTCGGCGGCTCCAGCCCATCGAGAGCCGCGGCGAAGGCGATGGGCGTGGCGTTGATGGCGAGCGCCGGCTGATAGACGCGCCCCAACTCCTCGATGCCGGCATGCACGTGCACGAGCGGCTTGCCGGGATCGGGTGCCGCGAGCAGCGTGTAGCCCTGGCTCGGCCATTCCGAGAAACGCGCGCCGAAC
>JBGPVT010000275.1:0-2003 GCA_041491825.1 Xanthobacteraceae bacterium
CTCTTTCGCGAATTCGAGCGCCGAGCGGACTTTCGGATCGACCGAGGCGAAGGCGGATTCGATCTCGGTGGGCTCGACCTTGATGCCGATCTTTTGCAGATCGGCGCGGTCGAATTTCTTCGAAAGCTCGACCAGCGCGCGGTCGCCGCGCGCCGCGACGTCCGCGATGATCGCGCGCACGGCCGCCTCCACGTCCGTGGCCACTTCCCGCTTGGTGGCGAGGAAGGCGTCGAAACGGGCGGTAAAATCCTTGTCTCTGCTATCGAGGCGGATCGGCATTCGCGGCCTCACGCTTCGTGGTGGCGCGGGCGCTTCTGCGCCGGCCAGTGCGGGCCGAGATCGGAAAGTGCCGCCTCCAAGCATTCGACTTCGAGCCTGATCGCCGCGTCCCCCGAGAACAGCAGCGTGACGATGCCCGAGGGCCGCTCCTTCTCCTCGAATTCGACCGCCAGAAGATTGACGATCGCATCGCGCGCGGCGAGATCGATGCCGCGGGTCTTGGCGGCAAGCACGCGCTCGAAATGAATGCCGGCGCGGCGGCGCACCGGCGAATTTCCTTCGGATCCGGTCCAATCGAAACGATTCAAGACCATCGCGAAGCGCTTCTCCCGCGGCAGATACGCGATATCGCCGACCTTGGCGACGGCGTCCTGCAGATGCGCCGAGACGACCGCGAGATCCTCGGGATCGAGCGCGACGAGCTTGAGAGCGGTCTGGTTGTCCGGCGCCATCGGCGAGATACCTTTTTGCCCGCGCGGCATAGCGGCGCGGGACGGCGTTCGCAAGCGCTTCCTGGAAATGCCTCAGCCGGCGACGCGTTCGATGGCGGCCCCGCAACGGGCGAGCTTCTCCTCGAGGCGCTCGAAGCCGCGGTCGAGATGATAGACGCGGTGGACCATCGTCTCGCCCTCGGACGCCAACCCCGCGATCACCAGCGAAACCGACGCCCGGAGATCCGTCGCCATCACCGGGGCGCCCTTCAGGCGCTCGACGCCTTCGATCGTCGCGGTGTCGCCGTCGAGATGAATGCGGGCGCCGAGGCGGGCGAGCTCCTGAACGTGCATGAAGCGGTTCTCGAAGATGGTCTCGACGATTTTCGATCGACCGCGCGCGCGCGTCATCAGCGCCATCAGCTGGGCTTGGAGATCGGTCGGGAAACCGGGGAAAGGCGCGGTTTCGACCTCGATCGGCGCGAGCCCGCCGCCGTCGCGTTTCACGCGGATGCCCTCGTTGGTGATGCTGATTTCGGCGCCCGCCTGCTTGAGAACGTCGAGCGCGGTTTGCAAAAGCTCGGGCCGGGCGCCGGCGAGCGTCACGTCGCCGCCGGCCATCGCCACCGCGATGGCATAGGTGCCGGTCTCGATCCGATCGGGCAGGACCGCGTGGCGCGCCGCCCGCAACTTTTTCGCGCCTTGCACATGGATCGTGCCGGTGCCGGCGCCTTCGATGTGGGCGCCCATTTTTTCGAGGCAGGCGGCGACATCGCCGACCTCCGGCTCGCAGGCCGCGTTCTCGATTGTAGTCTCGCCATGGGCGAGCGAAGCCGCCATCAGCGCGGTGTGCGTGGCGCCGACCGAGACCTTGGGAAAGGTGATGCGCGCGCCCTTCAATCCGCGCGGCGCGCGCGCGAGCACGTAGCCCTGCTCGATGTCGATCTCGGCGCCGAGCGCGCGCAACACATCGAGATGAAAGTCCACGGGCCGCGTGCCGATGGCGCAGCCGCCCGGCATCGAGACCTTCGCCTCGCCCATGCGCGCGACGAGAGGGCCGATCACCCAGAAGCTCGCGCGCATTTTCGAAACGAGATGATAGGGCGCCGTCGTGTCGACGATGTTTTTCGCGGAGAGCTGCAGGGTTTGGCCGGCGTTCTCGTTGTCGCCGACGCGCTTGCCGCTCACCATGATGGCGACGCCGGGATTGCCGAGAATGTGCTGCAAGTGGGCGACATCGGCGAGCCGCGGCACGTGATCGAGGACGAGCGTTGCCTCGGAGAGCAGACTCGC